>CAZHQP010000017.1:17085-19858 GCA_964534735.1 uncultured Roseivirgaceae bacterium | reverse complement strand
TGCAGAACAGGAACCCATCGTCATTGCTCTGGTGGATGAAGCGCATGATCGCCAAGCGCAAACAATATAAAGCATTTGCACGCGGCAACATTAAATTTATCTCCTCCAAGAATCCGAAGATCTTTGCATTCACACGAACATTCGAAGAACAAACCATGCTGGTGGTGGCTAACCTGTCGCGCTACGCGCAGCCGGCCATGCTGGAGCTGGATGAATTCTCGGGAAAAACATTGGTGGAAGTGTTCAGCAAGAACACGTTCCCGATGATTAAGGAAGATCAGGCGTATTTCCTGTCATCCCCAATCTTTAACCGGGCAATGATAGCCTGCGAAAAACTGTCTTTAAGTCGTGCAGCATCTTTGTCGGTCTGAGCTTGTCGAAGACTGATAAACCCTACAGGCAATTGATACAATTCCGGCAAACCATCCTGGTACGTCACGTCAATCAATAAGATGTTAACAGCTGCACCGGCTGAAGCAATGCTGCCATGCTTCACAATGCGCAACTGGTCATTAAAGACTGGAACAGCTTAACGAGTCGTACAAGCCTCACGCAGCTTGAAAGCTTTATTCTGCCGGAATACATCCGCGACAAGCGGTGGTTTGGCGGCAAGAGCCGGATTATTGAGACGATGCGCATTGTGAAGCATGGCAGCATTGCTTCAGCCGGTGCAGCTGTTAACATCTTATTGATTGACGTGACGTACCAGGATGGTTTGCCGGAATTGTATCAATTGCCTGTAGGGTTTATCAGTCTTCGACAAGCTCAGACCGACAAAGATGCTGCACGACTTAAAGACAGTTTTTCGCAGGCTATCATTGCCCGGTTAAAGATTGGGGATGAAGAAGGATATTTATACGATGCCATTTATGGTTCCGAGTTCCAGTGTGCGATCATCGACCACATGAAATCGAACGAGCCGGTAAAGCAAATCAATGGTGAACTGATCGAGTTTAAAGGCAAGGAAGAGTTGAAACAGTTTGAAACAGGTTGCGATGCCATCAAGCCCCGGGTACTGTCTGCCGACCAAAGCAACACTTCTGTTGTATACGGAAAGAACTTTTTCTTAAAACTTTTCCGCAAGCTTGATTACGCGATCAACTCCGATGCGGAGATATCAGGCTTCTTAACGGATGAAAGCAAGTTTGAGCACATGCCGACCTTTGTGGGCACATTCCAGTGGAAATCAAATAAAGAAACGATTACACTCGGGCTGATCCAAAAGCTGGTGGAGAACAGCGGGGATGGGTGGACGTATGTGTTGGACCGGCTTGATGAATTAAATGAAAAGCTATTAGCGAGTCCGGATATTTTAACCTTGCCGGATGAGCTGATGACGTTTAATGCAGACACTGCGTATGACGGAAGAGTAAATCCGGTGCTGCATGAAATCTTTTCCGGTCCGTTAACCGAACAAGTAAGATTGTTAGGGATTCGCACCGCAGAACTGCACAAAGCATTAGCTGCCCGCAGCGACATTGCAGCTTTTGCTCCGGAGCCTTACTCCTTACATTATCAGCGTTCGCTATTCTCAGGATTGAAATCCCTGGTTCGCAGTGCATTCCAGAATCAGTCGGGGAATCTGGAAAAACTTGCACCGGAAGTGCGCGGATTAGCGGAAGAGATTTTAGGACGACAGTCAGAAATACTCATTCGTCTGAAAGACATCTATCGTAAAAAAATTGATGTCTCTAAAATTCGCATTCATGGCGATTACCACTTAGGTCAGGTGCTGTTCACCGGGAAGGATTTTGTGATTACCGACTTTGAAGGTGAACCTGCACGCAGCTATACGGAAAGAAGATTAAAGCGTTCACCGCTGCGTGATGTTGCAGGCATGATTAGATCGTTTCATTACGCTGCCTATGCGAGTTTGTTCCTTGATAATCATATTCGCAAGGATGATTACCCGAAACTGATCCCCGTGATGGAGGCCTGGTATCATCATATCAGTCACGTGTTCATGGAAGCCTATAAAGAAAACGTACAGGGTACGCCATTCATTCCAAAAAGCGATGATGAGCTTGAAACGCTGATGACAACATTCTTATTGGAGAAAGCGATTTATGAAATGAACTACGAATTGAATAACAGACCGGATTGGGTGATTATTCCGCTTACGGGTATTAAAGCAATTCTGGATGCGAAACAGAATAAGGTTGAGAAACGTGAACCTGTAGAAGTTTAACAAATCAATCTGGGATAGCCACGCGTACCGCTGACGCGTTACACTCGCAATGACGGACATGAAATAATTATCTTACGTCATTGCGAGCCTGGTTGCCTCAGGCAAGCAGGTGTGGGAATCCCGAACATCAAAACACCAAATTCCATCACAAAACTCTGTACTGAATTAGGGATTGCTTCAGCATCCGCCTGAGGGCGTTTGCTTCGCAATGACGTTAACTATTCGTCATTGCGAGCCTGGTTGCCTCAGGCAAGCAGGTGTGGGAATCCCGAACATCAAAACACCAAATTCCATCACAAAACTCTGTGCTGAATTAGGGATTGCCACAGCATCCACCTGAGGGCGTTTGCCTCGCAATGACGCAAGCGAGTAGATTCTCCTACGTCATTGCGAGACTGGTTGGCCTGAGCCAAGCAGGCGTGGCAATCCCACCGTCCAAAACATCAAACTCAATCGCAAACAAACTTCATGCACTGAATTCGGGATTGCTTCAGCATCCGCTTGGGGCGCTTGCCTCGCAATGACGGACGCTACGTCATTGCGAGACTGGTTGGCCTGAGCCAAGCAGGCGTGGCAATCCCACCG
>CAZHQP010000017.1:0-16985 GCA_964534735.1 uncultured Roseivirgaceae bacterium | reverse complement strand
AAGCAGGCGTGGCAATCCCACCGTCCAAAACATCAAACTCAATCGCAAACAAACTCATGCACTGAATTCGGGATTGCCACGGCATCCGCCTGAGGCCGTTTGCCTCGCAATGACGTGCTAGCGATTATAGAGTCGCGTCAGCTTCAACAGCTCGTCCTTAGTAGATTGCTCCACCTGCCCCTTCATTTGCCACAACCAATTTTTCTCACTCGTAGAGGGCATATTCATGCGCGACTTTTCATTCAGGTTGAGAATATCCTGCATCGGAATGATAACGGTCTTCGCCACCGAGCCATAGGCCAATCGCATCATCAGTTCCGCAATGTTTTTCTCATTAACTTTTACAGGGAAAAAATCCGTAATGCGTTTACGCTCTTCCGTTGATGTATCCTGACGATACCACCCGCGCGTGGTGTTGTTATCATGTGTGCCGGTATATACGATAAAGTTCTCGGTAAAATTATGCGGAGCATAAATTGACTCAGTCTGGTCGTCACCAAACGCGAATTGTAAAATTTTCATGCCCGGTAATTTTAAATCATCCCGAAGCGTGAACACCTCCGGGTTGATCTCGCCCAAATCTTCCGCAACAAAGGGCAATGAGCCAAACTCTTTTTGAACAGCTTCAAAGAAATCTTTGCCCGGCCCGGTTTTCCAGCTTCCCTCCTTTGCGGTTTTTGCTGTTGACGGAACTTCCCAGTAGTCGACAAAAGCCCTGAAGTGATCGAGCCGGACTTCATCGAACAATTCCAGGTTTTTACACAGGCGTTTGAGCCACCAATCGTAATTCGTTTTCTTTAATTCATCCCAGCAAAACACCGGCATGCCCCAAAGCTGACCATCGCTGTTGAAATAATCAGGCGGAACTCCGGCTACACCAGTCATCTTTCCTGCTTCATCCAGGCTGAACAAATTCCGGTTTGACCAGACATCCACGGAATTATAACTAACATAAAAAGGAACATCTCCCAGCAATTTAATATTTCGACTATTGCAATGTGATCTCAATTTATTCCATTGCGTAAAGAAGATAAACTGAATCCATTTTATCTTATCAAGCGCGACCGCGCGTTGCTGAACAATAAGCCTGAGCGTCTGCTCCTGCCGTTGTTTCACATCTTCCGGCCAATCATACCAGGGCGTATCATTATAAATGCTTCGGAAATATTCAAACATGGCAAAGTCATCAAGCCAGTATGCTTCATGTTCTTTGAAAGCTTTGAACTTTTTCTTCAGCACATCAAATTCACCTGAGTTGAAATTATCCCAGGCTTTGTTCAATAAAATATGCCGAAGCGATTCGGCTTTCCGGTATTTAACTTTTCCATTATTCCAGACCTCCTGCTTCTCCACTTCAGCTTCGGTAAGCAAACCCATTGAAACCAGCTCTTCCGGACTAATTAACAGGGGGTTACCCGCCATGCTGGAGAAAGCGCTGTAGGGTGAAAATGCAGCTTCGTTACTGGTAATATTGATCGGCAGCAACTGCCAGATACGCTGATTGCTTTCGTGCAGGAAATCAGCGAAAGCAAAAGCCTCCTTTCCCATGTCGCCAATCCCGAATTCCGAAGGCAACGAGCTGATCGACATCAACACACCGGCATCCCGGGATGATTTTAGTTGCACCAACCGGATCAATCCAATGAAATGATCTTTCAATACATCGCTCAGCAATAATTCACCGGCATGCCTTCCTTTAGTATTGAATAGCAGGTTAGTATAGTTTAGGGGTGCATGGGCAGGAATTACGATGTGCGCATCCTCCCAATCCGGTTGTAATGATTGATTCAGGTTTCCAATTCGTGCAAGGTTCAACGGAACAACGGTTATAATCCATGCACCCTGATGTATGCGTGCAAATGCCAGGCAGTGCGCTTTATGTTTTCCTCTTATTTCCAGCGGAAGATACTGTCCATTCTCAAACAATTCCTTGTGCGCATTGCGGATGAGGCACAACTTGTTTGTCAACCAAAGCTTGATGCGGCTGTCGGCACGGGTGTTCCATAGCTCTTTAACAAGTGCCGGGGTTGATTGAAGTTTGCTTACATGATTTAGCAATTCAAAGCTCGCATTGTAATCCACCTGCCTGCGATTATCCGGATCAACCAGCGACAAATCCCATCCGGTTGTTCCCTGGTACGTATCAGGCACTCCGGGACACATAAACTTTAAGGTTGACTGCGCAAGCGAATTGATCATTCCGAAGTCGGAAACTTTCTGGTGGAATGATTGAAAGTTTGATAAGAACTTATGCTCAGGCCTGAGAATCTCCCTGACAAATTCCGTTACGGCAGTTTCGTATTGTTGATCCGGATCGGCCCAATCGCTATACCGTTTTGCTTCGCGCAAAGCTTTAATGAAATACTCTTCGAGTCGTTGCAAAAATTCTTCGTCCAAATACCGGTTAACCTGAGCCTGGCTATGAGCGTTATCCGGGAAAGAAGCAATCAACGTCTGATAGATAAAGTATTCATCATTCAGGTCTGGTGCGCCATTCTTTTTATAAAGCTGGTTCCATTCCATCCATTGCGTTACATGTGCAATCCACTCATCTGCAAGATCCGTGAGTACATTCAGGCGCATCCTCGCATCCTCGCCCCGCTTGGTATCGTGCGTTGAGGTTGCATTGAGCGCAAGCGGCCAATACTGATGACGGTTCTGCATGGCCTCATGAAAATCATCGGTATCCATTCCAAAGAAGCCGGGGGAATCTCCGACTTCGTTGTGCGCCAGAAACCGGGTGAAGGTATACATCAGCGTATCCTCCACACCTTTCGCCATGAGCGGGCCGGTGAACTGCATGCAACGCATGTAAAATGCAAGCGCACGTTTGTTGAATTCAGCATTCCCTTCTTCCGGCAGATCAATAAAAATGTTCTCCTGCAGGTTAAACGCGTGACCCAGATAGGGCCTGGCTGTGCGACAGTTCTCCAGACTCTCTGAAATTATTTTTTGCTCCGCTGCCTCAAGCGGAAACCGGTTTCCATATAATTTATACACCGGGCATTGCACCAAAAATTCGGCAATGGCACTGCGCATATCGGCTGCAGGAATATCAGAAGCAATCAGGTTTTGATCACGAAGAAAGACACAGAGATTATTCAGCTCACCGCCCATGTGTTCATGGAGGATAAACGTTTTCTTCCCGGTAATTTTCTGCTCAACAGGCCTGAGGTCGCGCGTAATTGTTTTATAAAAACGTGAAAACTTGTTTTCCGAACGATTACGAGTAAACAGGTTGTTCGTTGATGCCAGGAACTCGTAGCCCGTTGCGCCTTGAATCGGCCATGATTTTAATTGCTCGCCCGGCTCTAAAATTTTTTCCACAACGATGTACGTTTCTTCTCCGCACAGCGCGCGCAGCCGTTTGAGATATGTTTCAGGATCATATAGCCCATCGATGTGATCAACCCGGATACCGTTGAACAATCCTTCATCCACGAATTGTTTAATTAATTTATGGTATTGATTGAACACCTGCTCCGATTGCATGTTCAAACAAATGAGCGAGTTCACGGTAAAGAATCTCCGGTAGTTAATCGTGCGGGTGGTTTCCTTCCAACTGCACAAGCGATAGAACTGCTGATCAGCGACAGCTTTTAATGCTTCCGGGCTCAGGTTGATAGCATCCATGTTCTTTTGGATGTAGCTTCGTGTTTCAAGTTCCTGGAACAACGCTTTGAATTGCAGCTTCAGTTCGTGCGCGCGGAGCGCATATTGAACCGGGTCGGTGATGGAATGAATTTCATCCGTCTGCAACAGGAATAGCCGCACGCTTTCCATCGACCGCGTTTCTTCCGTATTTAAGATCGCTTTATACGAGCGTGAGTTGAGCGGATAATACTGATCGGCATAGTGGAAGAACAGTCCTTCTTCTTTACCGATCACCTGAAGCGCTCCACTGGCGATAACTTCTTCCAATGCATTGCCGAGAAACGGAACCATTATCCGATCCTTAAAGAAATTCGTTGCAGCAGCTGCATCAAAAAAATTTGCATACACCGACAGGCTGCCGTTCTCCATAACATCCATCAACCACAGGTTGGTGTGATGGAAAGCCATGTGGTTTGGAACAATATCCTGGATCCATCCTATACCGTGTTGTTGCAGCTTGACTATCAGCGAACGCAATTCTGCTTCGGTTCCGATTTCAGGATTGATCTCATACGGATTCACCACATCATACCCGTGCATACTCCCTGGCACTGCCTTGAAAATCGGTGAAGCATAAATGGTTTTAATACCAAGCTGATGAAAGTAAGGAATTAACAATTCCAGATCATGTAATGTAAAGTTCTTATTAAACTGAATGCGGTATGTGGATACAGGATTATACATGTGTGAAAAAAAGGAATAATTCAGGTGGAAGCGTTACAGCACCTGACGATGATGGCTTCAAATCGTGCACGCCTGAATTAAGTTCAAGTTTCCAGGCATCGTTGAACAGCTTTGATTGTATTTCCTGCGGACGATTGGAATAATTAAAAACACACAACATGCGTTGATTGCCCTGAGAACGTTCTGCCAGCATCACATTTTGTGATTCAAACACCTCCAGTACTACATTATTATCCGTTGTCCGGCTAACGGCAGAAAACTTTTTGCGCAAAGCAATCAGTTCTTTATAATACTTCAATAACGAAGCATGTTTACTATCCGTCAGGTTCCACTGAAGCTTCGAGCGATTGAACGTCTCTTGTGATTGCGGATCCGGAACTTCGCCTTCATCATGAAAAGCTCTGAACTCATTCTTTCTTCCTTCACGAACAGCCTGCACTAATTCCTTACCGCTGTGATTTACAAAATATTGAAACGGGTTTGTCTCGCCATACTCCTCGCCCATGAAGAGCATGGGTAAATAGGGGCTCATGATAACCGTTGCTGCCATTACTTTCAGCAGTTCGAAGCTGACGAGTTGAGAGGTTCGTTCGCCCAGCATCCGGTTGCCCACCTGATCATGATTCTGCGAAAACACGACAAACTTGTCGGGAGCAATACCATCGGTATCTGTACCGAAGGCCCTTTTTCGATGTGGAGAATACTGACCCGTATACACATATCCCGCACGCCAGGCTTTGGCGAGATGCAAAATGCCATTGAAATCTTCATAATAACCGGTCTTCAATTGTCCGGTCGTTGTGCGTAAAGCATGATGGAACTCATCAATCCATTGTGCATTCATGCCATAACCCTGTGTTTGCAAAGAATCAATGTATTTCCGATCGTTCAGGTCACACTCCGCAATCAAGTAATGCACGCGATTCGTTTCCTGCATTAACTCATTTACGCGTTCTTTTAATTCGCGCAGGAAATGTTTCGGGCTGAAATCCCTGATTGCGTGTACTGCATCGAGCCGCAATGCATCAATGTGAAAATCGCGCAGCCACATCAAGGCATTTTCAATAAAATAATGCCGGACAGCATCACATTGCGCATCATCGAAATTGATGGCCTCTCCCCAGGGGGTTTTATATTTATCAGTTAAGTACGGGCCGTATTCAGTCAATACATTTCCTTCCGGACCGATGTGATTGTAGACTACATCCAGTACTACAGCTATACCTTTTTCGTGACAGGCATTTACCAGTTTTTGCAAAGCAATCGGTCCGCCATACGAGTTTTGGACGGCAAACGGAAATACGCCATCATAGCCCCAGTTACGGGTTCCTGAAAACTGTGCAACCGGCATTAGCTCGATAGCGGTAATACCCAAATCCTGCAAGTAGGGAAGCTTTTCAATGATGTCCTCAAAAGTGCCGGAAGCTGTAAAAGTTCCGGTGTGCAACTCATAGATGATATACTCCGGTAGCGGATGATTGATCCATTCATGATCTGTCCATTGAAACGCATGCAGATTCACTACTTCGGATGCACCACTGATGCCTTCCGGCTGGAAGACTGAGGCAGGATCGGCCAGCGCTTTTCCATCAACGTCAAAATAATATTGGTCCCCTGGCTGAATATCCGGTGTAATTGCACTCCAGTAGCCATGCTCCTCTTCCGCTAATGGAATTTCTTTCGTGGAAAGTTTAATACTTACAGCTTTTGCATCGGGCGCCCATACAAGCACATCCGCCTCACCGCGTGCCGAAAAGTTTATCCCTAACGATTTCCGGTTAACGCGTAACCCGATCATGATACCTGAGAGTATTTTAAAACAATCATCGAACGTGCTTCTGCAACAATAGATGTTTCCGGAGCGAATTTTAACCTGTCATTCACATCGTCTGTTGCCGTGTTTAATACCAACGTCCACTCCTTACCATATTTTGCGGGTGGCAGTTTAAATTCTAATGGTTCATGATGCGCATTAAAAATGATATAAAATGAATCATCCACTACCGTTGTACCATCGCCATGAACGGTATGGATACCTTTGCCGTTTAAATAAACGCCTAATGATTTTGCGAAATCATGCTGCCAGTGATCATCATTCATCTCAGATCCTTCCGGTAAGAACCAAGCAATGTCCTCCAGTCCTTTACCGGTTACAGCCATTCCCTGGAACCATTTCCGTCTGCAGAACACTGGGTGAGACTTGCGCAAACCGATCAGTTTTTGTGTGAACGCTAGCAGGTTATTATCAGAGCTTTTCCAGTCGATCCATGAGATCTCATTATCCTGACAATAGGCATTGTTATTTCCTTTTTGCGTTCGGCCGAATTCATCGCCCGCCAGCAGCATCGGAATACCTTGTGAAAGGAATAACGTTGTTAATAAATTCCGTTTCTGCCTGTTACGCAGCCTGATAATGTTCTGATCGTCCGTATCACCTTCTGCGCCACAGTTCCAGGCGCGGTTATGATTTTCACCATCGTTGTTATCTTCCCCGTTGGCCTCGTTATGCTTTTCATTGTATGCAACCAAATCGTTCAGCGTAAAGCCGTCATGGGCAGTAATGAAGTTTACACTCACAGAAGGCTTGCGATTATTACCTGCGTATAAATCCGGACTGCCCGTGAAGCGCTGGGCGAATTCCCCCAACATGCTATCGGCACCACGCCAATAGTCACGGACACAATCGCGATATTTGCCAGTCCATTCGCCCCAGCCGGGAGGAAAATTACCGACCTGGTACCCGCCCTCGCCAACATCCCAGGGTTCTGCAATCAGCTTGACCTGCGAAATAATCGGATCCTGGTGAATAATATCAAAGAATGAACTCAGGCGGTCAACTTCATGCAACTCGCGCGCAAGCGTGGAGGCCAGATCAAACCGGAAACCATCTACATGCATTTCCGTAACCCAGTAGCGTAAGCTGTCCATCATCAGGCGCAGTACACTCGGCAGATTTGCGTTCAGCGTATTACCGGTTCCCGTGTAATCATTATAGTAGCGTTTGTCGTCATCGACCAAACGATAATATGATGCATTGTCAATTCCCTTAAACGATAAGGTTGGCCCGAGCTCATTGCCTTCGGCCGTATGATTGTACACCACATCCAGAATAACTTCAATGCCTGCCTTGTGCAAGGCTTTCACCATTTCTTTGAACTCTATTACTTGTTCCCCGCGCACACCTTTGCTCGAGTACCGCGCATCCGGTGCGAAGAACCCGATGCTGTTGTAACCCCAATAATTGTTTAATCCTTTTTCCTGTAAGTGTCGATCCGAGACAAAATGATGCACGGGCATAAGCTCAATCGCGGTAATGCCAAGTTCTTTCAGGTAGTTGATCGTCATCTCATGCGCAATACCCGAATACGTCCCGCGAATATTGTCAGGAATGCCATCCAATTGTTTGGTTAACCCTTTAACATGGGCTTCATAAATGATCGTATGATGGTAGGCAGTTTTCGGAGCCTCTACACCTTCCCAATCAAATGACTCATCGATCACTACCGACTTCGGGATGAATGGTGCACTGTCGCTTTCGCTAAAACTCAGATCCTTCTCTTCGCTGTTCACATCGTAGCCGAACAGTGAATCATCCCACCTGATTATTCCTGCCACCGCTTTTGCATACGGATCGATCAATAGCTTGTTCGGATTAAACCGATGGCCGTTCTGAGGTTCATAGGGCCCGCCTACCCGGTAACCATACAGCTGTCCCGGATTGAGATCGGGTATATAACAATGCCATACCTGATGGGTATGTTCAGTAAGCCTGATGCGGTGTTTTTCTTTCTGATCCTTTTCAGAATCAAACAGACACAATTCAACGCTTGTGGCGTGTTCAGTAAAGAGCGCAAAGTTCACACCTTTTTTGTCCCACGTTGCGCCCAGCGGGTATGGTTGACCGGGATATAATTTCATAGATTAATGACTGACAAATATTTCCTGGGAATACGTTGAATGGCCTACCTCCGCCCAGACCGGAACCTGCGAATGCTGACGCTCATATTCATTCTGCTTTGCCGTCTCTGCCAGATCAGCGTGTGCGGATACGGCTTTCACTTTCATTATAAAATCACTGAGCACATTCATGTAATTGATAAACGCTTCGTATGGCGAAGGATAATGACTAAAATACGAATGCACATCGCCATCATTCAGGCTTTTCGTGCACATGTAATAGAAGTGGTCGCTCGTTTGCAGTTCACGCCACGTACTCATCAATTGAGAATCGCCCGAACGTTTCACTGACGCTTCAAGTGATTTTATAATATCAAAGGCATCACGCTGCATATCGTTGCCCAGCCAGGCTGAAAGGTCCTTGCGTTCATCGGCCCAGGAGATTGCACCATCAATATCAAGCGAATTGCCTGGAGGCACGGTGTCAATAACTTCTGAGGGGGTTGATAATATAAATTTCCTGTCGCGGATGACTTGCGTTAGCACAGCTTTCAGAAAATCAAAAATGCCGGTTTCCTTTCTATAATGTTCGCCAAAGGTTTCATAATCCATCCCCAGGGTAATGACCGGCTCCGTGACCGGCATATGATTGAGCCAGTTTACATAACGTTCTGCAGACAGCACAGAACTTCCGCTTGTATAGCGAAACGCGATATCATCGCTCAGGCTATTGCTTCGAAGCAATAGCTTAAAATCCGTTTGTTGAGGATGATGATACAAGTGGAACGAGCTTTTGTCATTCAATATTCGCGCTACTCCATCGATGAGCATGCCTTTGAATCCCAGCCTGTCTACCTGTGTTCCGATCGCATTGCTGTAAATCAATTCTGTGTTGCGGAAAACGGACGGACGGACACCAAAATGATGATTAATTTTTTCGGCATGTTCCAGCACCTGAGTCTGAAATTCTTGTGCAGAGATAAGCGATGCAAGTGAATGATGACTTGTTTCTGACAAAAACTCAACGTTGCCGGTATCTGCCAGAGCCTTAAAACTCTGCAGCACTTCGGGAACATACTGTTCAAATTGAGCCAGGGCTACTCCGGAAATGGAAAAGCATACTTTAATGGCAGAATGTTTTTTGATCATCTCCAGTAAGAGCTTGTTGGCCGGGAGATAACAATCCTTCGCCACGCGCTGTATGATGTCGCGATTAAGGCTGTCATTAAAATATTCAGGGTGTGAACCGATCGAGAAGAAGTTGATATTCTTTAATCTTCTTGGCTGGTGCACCTGGAAGTATAAAACAAGGTGTTGCTCAGACTGATTCATTTGGGTGGATGTTTGTAAGTTCATGATATAATTTTTTCAGGCGCTGCGCGGCTTTCTCCCACGTAATGTTTTCGATGGCCTTACCGGCATTGCGTTTCAGTTCATCCGACAGGCTTTCGTATTTCAATACACTGCAAATAGCCTGCGACAATGCATCAACATCCCAAAAATCAACTTTCAATGCATGATGCATGACTTCAGAAACCCCGGATTGATTTGATATGATGATTGGTACCTGATGCTGGATCGCTTCCAAAGGAGTGATCCCGAACGGTTCTGATACAGAGGGCATCACATAAACACTCGTAGAGGCAAGCACCTGATTTATTTCTTTCTTTTTTAAAAAGCCCGTAAAATGAAATCGCGAAGACAGTCGCATCCGAGCAACTTTCTCAATTATTTGTGGCAAGAAATCCCCACTGCCGGCCATAATAAAATGCGCGTCCGGGAATACCCTGAGTACTTTTTCGGCTGCATCCACGAAATACTCCGGACCTTTTTGATACGTAATTCTGCCTAAAAAAGTAACCACATGTGAGCCCAGGTGCTGGGGGATTTCCAGCGATAGTTTTTCCGGAACCACTCCGTTATGTACTACCTCTATTCTATCGGGATCGATGCTGTATTCTTTCACCAACACCTGTTTAGTCCATTGGCTAACCGCTACGATTTTATCCGCTTCATCCAGCCCTTCGCGCTCAATTGTATAGACCATTTCACTTCCGGTTTTTCCTGCACGATCGAACTCCGTGGCATGAACATGAACGATCAGGGGTTTACCACTCAGCCGTTTTGCTGCAATTCCTGCCGGGTATGTCATCCAATCATGCGCATGAATCACGTCAAACTGTCTGGTTACAGCAATCTCTGACGCAACCTCTGCATATCTAAAAACCTCTTCAATCAATTGCGAGCCATATCCCCCTTTAAATGTGTAGGATTTGGCTGACGGAGAATAATTTGCAGGTTGTATCACGGTGTTCATCTCCACCGCTTTCGTCTCGGCAGCCTGCATCCGATAGCTCCAGTGCTGTAATCCATGAACCGGCTCATAAAGACCTGCCATGTTATAAGGCGACAGGCTCGAATGGATTTCAAGGGTTGTAACGGACGATCCGGATATAATTCTGCTGCGCACTGCTGACGCCTTCTCTTCCCGCACGCGTTCGGTATACCCAGTTGTTTCGCGCTTTACCTCAACCGCAGAAGCGCTTAGTAATGAACTTCCAGTATCCGGTTCGTCACCCTGTAGCCTGGGCACAACGAACAATATGTTGACATTCTCTTGTACCAATGCTTTTGTAAGCCCGTAGCAGGCCGTTCCCAATCCACCTGAAATCTGGGGCGGAAATTCCCATCCAAACATGAGCACGTTCATAGCTGAGGAATGAAATGATGTAACATATAAGTCAGTGCGCTCATAATTATGTGGGGAAAACAAATCCATCATGAGCTTTACGATTATCATGCCATGCAATTACATAGGACATAAGTATGGGCTGTTTTTTGTCATGCTCCTTTAACAAATAAAAACTCTATGGTTTCGAGAGACGGACAACACATAAGCGTATGGCAGGATACAACCCGTGCCTGGAAAGAATCAGCAACGCCCATCCGTAAAAACACGGATGTTATTATTGTTGGCGCAGGAATTACCGGTATCACCACAGCACTGATGCTTCAGAAGGCCGGCAAGCAATGCATAATCCTGGAAGCAAAATCAATTGGCTATGGTACCACAGGCGGTACCACCGCCCACCTGAATACATTACTCGATACACCCTACACCACGCTCATCAAGAATTTTGGTGAAGCAAATGCCAACCTGGTGGCCCGTGGTGCCGAACAAGCATTAATTCATATCCGTGAAAACACCGAACAATACAGAATCGACTGCGGCTATGAAAGGTGTAAGGCTTTTTTATATGCACAGAATGAAAAACAAAATGAAGAGCTTCAGGAAATACATAAAGCCTGTAAAACGGTACTGCTGCCTGTAGCGGAAGAGGCAACAATACCTGTTTCAATTCCCTTTACCCGTGCGTTAAGTGTTTCAGATCAGGCGAAATTCCATCCGCTCCGGTACATCCAGGGGCTGGCGAAAGAGTTTATTGCACTGGGGGGATCAATCCTTGAAAATGTCCGGGTAACAGGTGTTACGCAGGAAGCGCAGACAGTAACTGTTGAGACCAGCCAAAAATCGTATATGTGCCAGCACCTGATTTATGCCACTCATGTTCCGCCTGGAATTAATCTTATTCATTTGCGGTATACTCCCCTGCGCAGCTACGCAATTGCGGTCCGGCTGAAAGATGCAAATTACCCCGAACACCTCGCCTATGACATGTATGATCCGTATCATTATTACCGGACACAACAGATTGATGGTAAGGATTTTCTCATTGCAGGCGGGGAAGATCATCAAACCGGTGAAGATATTAACACTGAAGCATGCTTAAACCGGTTGAAAAGCCACGTATTGAAAAATTTTGATGTTGCAGAAATAACCCATTGCTGGTCGTCACAATATTATGATACCACGGACGGCTTACCCTATATCGGTGCACTGCCGGGAAATCCCGATAATGTTCTGGTTGCAACGGGGTTTGGGGGAAATGGCATGACCTACGGTACCTTATCCGCCTTAATCCTGAAGGACATTATTTTCAAGGAGCCCAATCCGCTGATTGACATCTTCTCTCCTTCCCGGATCAAACCGGTAGCTGGCTTCAAAAGCTTTGTCGAACATAATGTGCACGTGGCAAAAGAAGTATTAAAAAAAGTTTTCTCGCTGGATACCGAACCAAACCACGGCCTTGCAGATATTGCAGCAACAGAAGGAAAAGTAATGGAGATTGAAGGCAGGAAAGTTGGCGTATATAAAGACGCGCAAGGCTCCATACATGCCGTTAGCGCAACGTGCACCCATATGGGATGTACAGTTTCTTTTAATCAAACCGAAAGATCTTGGGATTGTCCGTGTCACGGAGCCAGATTTTCAGTTCATGGAAAAGTACTGAATGGTCCTGCTGACCGTGACCTGGAATACATGAACGCTGCTCAACTAATGGGAACCGGTAAAGATTAAACCAGAAATTCGATCAGTCCCTTGCGGACTGACAAAGAAATTACTGCAGGCTTTTTTACTTCCAGTAATTGATCATCGGCATGCAAAAGTTTACCATTCCATTCAATTGTAATCTCATGTCCCTGAATGGATGTTCCAAAGAACAACTCATCTTTCCCATGAACGAGTCGGTCATGGATATAGTCAGCCAGCTTTTCGCGCTGTGATACGGGTACAAGAACAACATCCAGCTTCCCATCCGATACACATGCATTGGGAGCAAGATTCAGGTTCGGTCCAACAGACTGCGTATTCATTACTTCCACTAACAAATACTGCCCGGAATATTTTTCACCATCAACCCTAATAGTGCATTCGCGTCCTTTGTAGCTTTCAATTATTTCATGGAGCATCTTCAACGCTACCTTTAACTCCTTTTCAGGAGAATCGCTTTCTTCGGTCCGGGTTTTCATCTTTTCGATCAGTTTTGGAAACACGCCAAAGCCCAAACCTTCCATAATAAAGTCGATACCTTTAGCACCCGTTACCTGCGCAATATCGTACGACTGCAGATTTTGATCTTTCCACCGTTCAACGATCTCATCCTGCGTTCCCTGAATGCCCAGCATCCGACCAACATTGTTAGCCGTCCCGCACGGGATCAACCCGATCGGATGTTTCTTATCCAGCATGTTGCGATGCACCAGCTGCTCGACCAGTTTACGAACTGTTCCATCGCCCCCGGCTATGGCAATGATGTCGGCTTTTTCATCAATAAATTTTTCGCGGTCAGTTTCCTTTGTAGAATAATAGCTACACGTAAACCCCATCTCTTCAATCTTCGAAACAAGGTTTTGTTCATTTTCTTCGGTGTTCCCGGCACCGGGGTTATGTAAAAGCCTGATATGCCTCATGTTATCGGTTTAATAAAAATTCTGATGCAAAAAGCCTGACGGGTTTCAGACTGGAACGATTTTTCAGGCTATTACAATCCAATCTCTGATGTATGAATATTCTGATCACCAATGATGACGGTATTTATAGTCCGGGTATTGCAACGCTGGCGCGCGTTGCGTCATACTTTGGCACTGTACGCATAGCAGCACCCGATATAGAACAATCCTCGATGGGTCACGCAATCACAGCCTCGCGACCCCTGAGTTACAAGAAATCACCCGTTACCTTTGATGCCGGCATAGAAGCAGTACGGGTGAACGGTACGCCTGCAGACTGCGTGGCACTTGGTCTGCATCTCTGGAAAGAGACGGATGTAGTGCTGAGTGGCATCAACCTGGGATTAAACGTAGGTAACTCGATGTGGCATTCCGGAACATTAGCCGGTGCCAAGCAAGGCGTTTTATTCGGTAAAAAAGCAATAGCCTTAAGTGCACCTGCGGGCGATGCCGAGCCAGACTTTCCTGCACTTGAACCTTTTGTAAAAGATTCACTTGAGCTCCTGCTGGAAGATAAAACGGTTAACCTCACTAATGTAAACTTCCCGAAATCAAAACCTATTGGTATCAAATATACGCGTCAGGCAGTTCAGCATTATGATGGAATTGTTGTTCCCGGAAACGATCCGCGCGGAAAACAACATTACTGGTTTACGATTATGCCGCTTGATGCGGCAGAAGTTGACACTGACCGCTGGGCTGTAGAAAACGGCTATACCTCGGTCACTCCGCTGCGACTTGATTTAACTCATGAACGTGAGCTTGCAAGATTATGTCAGCAGCCTGTTGAGCAATAACACTTCCCTAACCAATAACTATCTATGAAAACCGGGATCAAAAGCAGCAAAAAAAATCAACAGCCTCAGGCTTCGAAAGACCGCAGGCGAATTCCCCAGATAAAAAACAAACCTCAGCACGCAGAAAAGAAAGAAAAGTCAATCTGGAATCCTTCGGCCTTATACTTTTAAAAATTAAATATGCCGGTGCTTATAAATTTATTAACAGAAACTCAAATTCTGCAGGAAATCCGCAAGCGATTCGAACATCAGGCGATGACTGGAATTGATGTGGATAAACTGATAAACACATGCAAAACGCTTGAAGAATTATTTGCCTCTATCCAGCAAGAAATTGATGTACGGAATTCAAAATCACTTTCGTGAACCACGTTTATGAAACTTTTATTAGTGGTTAATCCCGCGAGTGGCCGCTCCGACACGCTGGAGTCACTCCATCATATTGAGGCGTATCTCAGCGATAACAAAATCAAATTCAGCGTCTTTAAAACGACCGGGAAAAATGATGCTGGGAATCTATCCAAAAAACTCACCGCCTATCGTCCATCTTGTGTTGCCGCCTGTGGCGGAGATGGCACCATTCAACTTGCCGCAGCTGCACTGGCAGGAAAAGGTATCCCCTTAGGGATTATCCCTCTCGGCTCAGCCAATGGAATGGCACATGCGCTGAGTATCCCAAAACAACATGACCAGGCGCTGAAGTTGATCCTTCAGGCACCCCGGAAAAAATCGCTTGATCTGATAAGGATTAATGAACATACCTGTATTCATTTGAGCGATATTGGAACCAATGCCTTGTTAATCAAAAATTATGAAGAAGCGGGCGACAAAGGAAAGATCGGGTATGCCAAACATCTTCTGAGCTCTATTCGCGAAAGCGAGCTGATGGATTACGCCATAGTAACACCAAAAGGAACTTTTCAAAAGCAGGGCTATATGCTTGTGATCGCAAATGCTAACCAATACGGGACGGGCGTCAGGATTTCCGATGGATCCGTGTCGGACGGGCAGTTTGAAATCTGCAACGTAGAGGAAATTACGCTCTCCGCTGCAGTAAAAGCCGGACTCACAGCGTTGAATGTTTTTGTGGACAAAAACATGTTCTCGGACGTAATCCGGTGTGCGAAGGCAGAGATAAAAATTAACCGGCCGGTTCACTTGCAGGTTGATGGTGAATACCATGGTGAAGTGGACCACATTGTTGCTGAAATTATTCCGGGAGCGCTGACCGTAATCGTGCCATCATGAGCATGAGGAACCCGATCCTGCTAAGCTTTTATGGCCTCACGAACGGCAAGCGCACGGTACTCTTTGGCAAGCTCGCGTACTCGCCACTTTCGGATTTATCCTTTAAGGCGTATAACCGATTCAAAACATTCAAATCTGTTGTTGCGCTGTACAACACCAGACCGATACGCAACCAGGAATTTGACATTCAGCTTGATCACGGTACGGTGCGGGGCCAGACGGATACTTCTGGCTCGTTCTGGTGCGAGACCGAAACCAACGTTAAGCAAACGAAACTTGAAAGAATCGTCCTGCTCTCTTCAGGTGAACGTGTATGGCTAACCGAAAATCTTTATCCAAACACCATTCAAACGCTGAAGGGAAGCACGCTCATCATCTCAGACCTGGATGATACGCTGATCGATTCGTTTGTGAGCAGCAAGCTGAAACAACTGAAGACACTGTTATTTACAACTGTCGAAAAACGGACAGCCGTTGTATCCGCTGCTGCATTTATTCGCAAGGTTGTTCAAACCGGGGCATCGGCATTCTATCTTTCCAACAGTGAGCAGAATTTATATCCGCTCCTGTACCGGTTTTTAATGCTCAATGAATTTCCACCCGGTCCGCTTTTTCTTCGCCAGTATATTCATCTGAGGCACTGGGCCTGGCAAAAGATTTCCCGGAAGAAAAATCTTCACAAGCGGATGATGCTCGAGAAAATTGTTGAGCTGTTTCCGGAAAAGCGATATATATTATTGGGTGACAATACGCAGCATGACCTGCAGATATACCTGGACTTTGTCAGCCAGCATCCTGAAAAGGTAAAGCATGTAATTATTCGGGAGGTGAGAACAAGCGTTAATACCCCCATGATTGTTCAGGCAAAACAACTCCTAACCAAACAGGGAATCGGGTTTTACTTCGGAACGCAACTTCACGAAGATGTTTATGCATAGCTGAATGGAGAACTCTTGTCTAACGTTTATCTTCCTGATTGCCCGTTATGCCAAACACTGAAAAATTTCTCTATGCCCGATTATGCGGAATTGAGATGTTTTAATATAAAGAAGGAAGCCTTGAAAAGCTCCCATTCCTTTGCAGTAGGCTGTACGGAATTCGAACCTGTGTTACCGGAATAAAATCTGGTGTCTCAAAGTTCAATGAATGCTTATTTACGGAATCAGTTTTTTAAGCAGTGCAATAATAGTCGGCTGGTCCTTTGCCCAATGATATTGACCACCGGTTTTGAGCGCAAGTTGTTTCAGATTATACTCAGAAAACGAACTGTTGACCATTAGCGGATTGCCGCTATAGTCATGACCAAACATAACTTTTCCTGTATGGCCGATGCCAATCGTATTAATGGTAACT
>CAZHQP010000016.1:0-19868 GCA_964534735.1 uncultured Roseivirgaceae bacterium | reverse complement strand
TGGTACGTTCTTCGTATCATGCTGAACGTCACGTTAACGTTCCACTGGATTAATTATCCAGGATCTCAATCTCCACCCGAACATTGGATTGCGCCTGCGGACTAAGCTTGTCATAGATTGGTTTTTTTCCACCCCAGGCTTTTATCACCATTCGTTTCTCATCGATGCCGTTATTGATCAGGTATGTTTTCAATAATTGAGCCCGTTCTTTTGATAATTTCTTAGCCGATCCAAAGCCTTCTTTTGTTCCGTTTACAGAGAAATAATTTTCCTCACCCTCTTTAAGCGTGATGATCTTACCGCTGGCCTTACCATTGGTGTGACCGTGTATTTTAATCTTGTACTTTGGATTCTCCTTCATCATTTCCAGCAGACTGCCTACTTCAAATCTTGACTCCGGGCGCATGATGGCTGCATCTCTGAAAAAGTATACATCGTACATGATTGCCACATCACCTTTTTGCAAGCGCACAAGCTGAAAAGGAACAACAAGGGTACTGTCCCGCATTTCAACACTATCACTTGCAGGATTCCTGTAATTGAGATTGTGCTGGATGCGTCTGTAACCAAATACGGTAGCTGTCATAGTGATTTGGCCGGACTTACCTTTTGGCTCAGGCACATATACTGTTTTATTCCCATCGTATGTCCCGATCTTTTTTACGAGATCAACATCCACCACAAGCACATCGCCTGCTACATCAACGTTATCATCTAGCCTGGAAATCTTAAAAATAAAAGGCCGGGTGTTCTCTTTTACTTCAGCGGGTAGTTCTGCGTTCTGCTGTGGATTTGCTGCAGCTATTGTCTTTGCTTGTTCTGCTGCCGGATCAAGGTCACGGCCTTTGATAATTTCTCCCTGAACTGATTTTTTAAGTGACCCATGATAAACCCAGGCATCGCTATACACCGAATCCGGACGGGCGCGCAATGTCAAAGCCTGATTGATCGCTTGGGTACGATCAACCGTAACCATTACGTATACGTAGTACAGGTTGCGATTATAATTCATCTCAAATTTGGCGGAGAGGTCATACCTGGGAGCCTGCCGGGTAAATTTTGCTGCGTTTTTCTGTACGGAAAAAGCACCAATCACCACATAATACGGTTCGTCTGGATGTTGTGTAGTATCAGTCTGAGCGCAAACAATTGACGATGCCAGCATTGCCAATGCTAAAAATTTGAAAGCCTTCATAGTCAAAAAATAATATAAAGCTATACTATTTTTTGTAACTGAGTGATCTTGAGGTAATAAACTTGCAACTTCAGCGCTTCGAGATGATCTCAAAACTGCGCTCGAGGGTCTCCCCGGCTTCATCAACAACAGTCAGAAGATGTTTTCCTTCTGCAGGATTGAGGGCGAGGTTATGGATCTTTTTAGTCTCACCGATAAACTCGCCATCTAGATGCCAGTAAACAGTTGCGGATGGATTGCGATGCGCAAGCTCAAACACTGTGCTGCCGGTTTTACCATCCAGATCACGGGGAATAAAAATCTTCGCTCCGATTTTTGGGTAGATCAATTCCATTCCGGCCACTGCCAGCACCGGTTGACAATCTGCCCGAAAAGGTGGTAATGTCTTATACGTAATATTTTTTGATTTGAAATAATATTCCTGAACCGGTGGCAGCACAAACCAGTTTTGATGTACAACTGCATTAAGTGATTCACATTCGCTATGAACCCTGGATTTTTTATCTGCACTTAAATGGATCTTTTTATGAAATGTGCATACACCTGAGCTTTGGCCCGATTTACTAATCAATACAGTATCGCCTTTTTCACAGAACTCTCCGAACCGCTGTCCGCTTTTTGAACAAACAATAGCCTGATCCATTTCCGGTAAAGGCGGCTTGGTGAACCACGCATTGCCTTTCAGTTGCGAAAAAATATCAAACAGAATCGGAGCTGCAGCTTCCGTTCCGGTCAAGCCCGGACGGCCTTCACCATCGGCATTACCAACCCACACACCCACCGCGTATTGCGGAGTAACACCAACAGCCCAGCCATCGCGAAAGCCAAAGCTTGTGCCGGTTTTCCACGCGATTTTTTTTGAACTTCTGAAATATCTCCAACCTGTTTCTTCCCCCGGACGATAAACCTCTTTTAAAACATCCATTGTTTGAAAAATCGCAGCTGCACTTAACCATGAATTCTCTTCAATCAGTGAATCTCTCCGTTGAAATTGTTTGGTATAAACAGGTTCATGAAAATCATTTCTGCTATAGCGATTCTTACCCGGATAATTAAAATAATGATTCAACGTTCTTGCCATCGATGCATACATACCGGTTATATCCCACAACGTTCCTTCTGCCCCACCCAGGATTAGCGATAACCCATAATGATCAGGGCTTTTAGTCAGTGTATTCATCCCGGTATTTTTCAATAATTGATAAAAACGCTCATACCGATATTCTTTTAACAGATAAACAGCCGGCACATTCAGTGAACGGATCAACGCTTTATCAGCGGGAACAGCGCCATCATATTCTTTTGTAAAATTCTTGGGCGCAAACCCATTGATCACAGTCGGCACATCCGGCAATAATGTTTTGGAAAGAATCTTCCCGTCATCCAACATGGCGGCATACAAGAACGGCTTGAGAATGCTTCCTGTGCTTCTGGGCGCATTGGCTACATCTACATCGCGACCATGTTCAATATCGGTGTTCACATTACCTACATATGCCAGCACTTCGCCCGTTTCAACATCTAATATAATTGCACTGGCGTTATGCACTTCATTGCCCTTCAGTCGCTGGTGATGATCATTCAAAATTTGCTCTACACGTTCCTGCAGCTCCAATTGAATCGTGCTGTGAACTTTCTGTTGGACCAAACCTTCTTTTGAGACCCGGGTTAACAAGTGCGAAGCAATCCTGGGCAGCGGAATAGGTTTATCCGGTATGGGTTCGCTAATCGCTAATGTGTAGGTGAATGAATCAATCGCATTGGTTTCTTTTAACCGAAGCAAAAGCCGGTTCCGTTTCTCCGTAAGCTGATCCCTGTTCTTGCCTGGATGAATAAGTGCGGGAGAATTGGGAAGCACGGCCAGCATAGCAGCTTCAGCCCACGAAAGCTCTTTCGGCTCACGGCCAAAATATCGCCAGCAGGCAGCCTCCAATCCAACTACGTTACCGCCAAACGGAGCATGCGATGCATAGAGCGAAAGGATTTCTTTTTTCGAATAGCGAAACTGCAGTCGCGTTGCCAGAACAGACTCAAACAGCTTTTCAAGAATGGTGCGGTTAGTTTCTTTCCGGTAAAGCCGAACTACCTGCATATCAATTGTGCTCCCTCCGCTCACAACCCTGCTTTCAGAAATATTTTGTTTGATCGCGCGACCAAATGAAAGCAGATCAACACCCGGGTGATTCAGAAAGCGTTTATCCTCATACGTAATTAGTGCTTTTGAAAACTTCTCAGGAACTTCATTAAGTTCGGGAAAACGCCATTGGCCATCCTGGGCTATGGAAGCTGAAAGTAGTTTTCCAGCGCTGTCTTCCAAAACAGTTGAATAGGGATCCTTAAATAATGTGTCAGGAAGGCAAAAGTAATACGCGACCGCGAGGAGGATCGTGATGGAAATAAAATAAACCCTGTACCGGATGATAAATCTTTTCATCACCAATCGCGCTGCACCTATTGCATTCGGTTAGCATGACGCGAAGCCAGCAACCACTTTCCGTTTTTAGAAATGTAAACTTCGGTGTATTTAAGCTCGAGTGCAAGATCTTTTCCGTCAAGCTTTACAGTAAATTTTCCGCGACCGATCACAACCGCTGTGGTTGGATATATTCGAACAGAAGATTCCAGTACTTCAATGGCACTGTACCGAAGTTTACCTGATTTAATATCCTGAATAAATTCCTGCCGGGTTTCCGGCCAGCCATTCGAATGAATGAAAATTAGCCGGTCATCGAGCACACGTTCCAATGAATCAAAATTCATGGCAATCATCCATTCGAATTTCTTTTTCGACAGATCAAGAATGGATTGCTCTTGTTTTGTTTGTGCGCTCAGCAACACACCAATAAACAGGAAGGAAATTGTCAGAATTACTTTGCTCATAAAAATAAAAGAAGGGCTCGCTTTATTGAGCCCTGTTAATTTTATACTTCAACTTATTGAACACCTGCAGCTTTCACTACTTCTACTACTTTACCCTTTTTGCGGGCGTAGATATTCTTGTCATACATCGCTTCACAACTCGTAGCCGGCAAGTAATAGCTTCCAGCATAGGTTGCGGACAAGCTTACCCGGAACACCTTGGTTTCATTAACCCACAAGGTAAAGAAGGTGTATACCCGATCGTCACGAATATCCTGATAATTAAAGCTGCTCGACTGAAGTCCGCTTTCATCATCCGTAATGCGCGCATTATTAATCTCCCAGCCCGAAGGGAATACCTGGGATAAAGCCATGTTATAGTATCCATCTCTGCCACCCGGATGCTTAACAGTTACCTCAGCATAAAACTCCTGACCCTGCTCAAGCTTTGTCGGATCGATAGTTGCTCCTTTTTCAGAAAAATAGGCAACATCAATAGACAAGTTAGAAGCCGCATCTTCTTCATTTCCGCGTGCGGGAGTTCCTTCGGTGATCAGTCTGGCGTACAACGGAGCTTTACTTTGGCTCACAATCTTAACACTTCCTTTTTTGAGGCCGTCAACCGGAATTGTTACCTGCGACACCGGAAGCTCTGATCCAATAGACTCGGTCTTGCTGCCATTAATGGTATACTCATACTTGAGCTGACCCTTTTCACTTCCGGCAAATCCGGAAACCGCTTTTAAGCTGTACGCAACTTCCTGTGTGCTCATCCAGTTATACGGATTGCTTAATGCTGCGGAAATTTCTTTCAGCAACTGGAATCCTTTCGCGCGGTCACCCAACAGCGTTAACGTTTCCAAGATGAATGCCCGGTCACGTGTATCAGAGCCGTACGTATACCAAAGCTCGCGATACGGCTTAACGATTATGGATAAGTTAGCAGTAAGCTTCTTCGCAGCTTCAAGCTGACCGGCTTTTGCGTATGCTGCAGCCAGCATCCACACTGCGGTTGAGTTCAGGTTGCCGGTCTCGCGCAAACGATTCATTGCTCCAAGCTCAGGAGATCCGGATAACGCCAGCGTATAGAGACGATAAGCCTGCATGAGATCACTATTATAATATTTATCGGAATTGCGCCATTCAACTGCTTTTTCTTTTTGATATTTCTTCCAGCGTTTAATGATATCTGCAGGAACAAAATAACCTTTCGCTTCAGCTTCAATTAAGAAATGTCCGGCATACGATGAGCCCCACTCATCCGCATCTGCCTGACCCGGCCAGTAGGCGAATCCGCCTTCACGTGTAACAAACGCTTTCAGACGTTCAATGCCTGCCGTTACGTTGCGTTGAACTTTCAAATTTTCAATCTCTGACATGGTTTTAACCTGGCTGAGATAGATCTGCGGGAAGATTGCTGAAGTTGTTTGTTCAATACAACCGTACGGATATTGTAACAAGTATTGTAAACGCGAACCTAAGTTGATTGGCGGCATTGAAGAAACTTCAAGCACAGCTGAGTTTGTTCCCAAAATACCAAACGGCACAACCGGAGACTCCCAGGTTTTGCCCGCATCCACCAAAGCTTCAGCAACTTTTGTTACCGGCAAATTCGGATTCCGAACTTCGATCTCAATTACATCTGTTCCTTTAAACGAACCGGACGATGCTGTTACTTCAACTTTGGCAATTCCAATAGCACTCTTCACGGCTAAATCGAAATCAATGGTCATATCGCCTGCAGGGCTCATGGCAACCGTTTGACTCGATGAGCCCACAACCGAAACCGGGCCAGTAATCTTCACATCCACCTTAACATTCTTAATACTCTTCTCCTGTGTAAAGAGTGTGATTGGAAGCTTGAGTGTTTCTTCCGGACCGAGCACGCGTGGCAATGTAGCCAGCACCATTAACGGCTTGCGAACAGGAGTAGCTTTTTCAGCTTTACCGTACGCGCCTTCGTAACCTGCAACAACCATCGTTTTCACAGAACCAATGTATTGCGGCATGATGAACGTGTGCGATTTGCTGTCGCCTTTACCAATTGTATAAGGCCCAAAGAATTTAACAACAGGCTTAAAGCGGTTAGCGCGCGGATCGTCTTCTTTTGCTGCAAGCTCAGCATCACCACCAATTGCCAACAAACGCTCAATGCGTGATCCAAAAGCGCCCATTACTTCATCATAGATATCCCATGTACGAACACCAAGTGCTTCACGCGCGTAGAACCGGCTCCAAGCATCAGGAGTTTTAAACCGGGTTATGTCCAACAAACCTTCATCCACCATCGCAACGGTGTAAGTCATTTTACGACCTGCTTTTTCAGAAACCTTAATCGTTACTTTTTCACCTGGCTCCAGCACATCAGGCATGGTAATCTCAGGCTGTAAATGTGTTGCCGGATCTTCCACTCCGATAGAGGTTACACCGTACAACCGGATCGGCATATCGTTAGCGGTTTGTGCATGCGGCTGCAGCAACGAAACATGTGCATAAATATTGGGTGCCATGTCAGCTGTTGCTTCAAAGCTTATTTTGTTTTCGCCTTGCTTGGTTTCAACCCACATGGTTTTGATAACCTTGCTTCCGCTCTCGATGCTTACGAGCGCGCGCCCATCACCTGTGCCTGGAATTGTCAGGTTAACATTTTCTCCGATGTTATAGGATGGTTTTTCGGCACCGAATGTAAGCATCGTTGCGCCACCTTTATTGTCATCTCCTCCGCGCGAACGGCTGTACCAACCCGGCTCATCTACATAAATAATTTTTGCCGTACAATGACCTGATTCAGGATCACACACACGAATAAAATATCTTCCATAATCCGATTTGATCTGGAAGCTCCAGGAGCCTTTTCCGTTAACGGTTGTTACCGTACCATTCTTAACCTGCTTTGCATATGAGTTTTCAATGTAATTCGCGATGTTATCATACGAGTTATCCCACCACCAGCGCCAGTCAAGCTTGTACATGACTACATCAACTTTTTTGGACAAGCCTTTGCCGTCTGCATCCACCGTGGCAATGTCAACTCTATGTATTGAGTCGCTATACAAAATTCCGGTGTAGCGTTCGCCTTCAGGCACTTTAATACCCACGTACGATTCATACGGAGAATATGGAAGATTAAAGCGATCGGTGCTGAAGTTTCCGCTCTCTTCATAAACTTTTCCTTTGAATACTGCATTCAAAAACCCGGGTACTGTTTTGGAAGTTTCAAATGAAGTTTGAATGTCAGCATGTCCTTCTGCATCGGTGCTACCTTCAAACACCGGAACAGACTCGCTGTAGAAGTCACGTGAAGGATCTTCAAAAATGAAATTCGGATACTTTTTAAACTCCGTTGTTGCTCTTGTTAGTAATACTTCGAACTCGGCCTTTAGATTCCTTCCGGGTGCTCCATGAAGCCACTTAACATCCAGCGTTCCGTTAACATTTGGTGTTGTCAGGCGTTCTGTATGGAAATCAAGATTGATCTTGAGCCGGTTAGGCTTAACAGTTTCGATCTTGATATTTTGAGAGAACTCCGTTCCACCAACTTTAATGCGGGCAGTCCAGTTACCAGTTGGTGCATCCGGTTTGGTAGAGGTTGTCAGGTCATAGAATCCATTTTCGGATGATGACCGAACCAGGCGATTGACAACCTGACCTTGCGGATTTTGCAATTCGAAAACCAACGGATGCGCAGCCGGAAGAATTTTACTCTTGTCTTCCAAAATGAATGAAAGGTGAAGCGTGTCACCCGGACGCCATACTCCGCGCTCTCCATACAGGAATCCTTTCAGGCCTTTTTGAACATACTCACCCGATACATCAAAATTACTGAGCGAAAGTGAGTTGCCATCATGAAGCGTCAGGTAGCCGCGCTGTCCGCCATTTTTAGCAACCAGAACAAAAGGCTTTTCTTTTGTTTTGATCTCCGCTTTTCCGTCACCATCGGTTGATGCTGTTCCAATTACCTGTTGCTGGAAATCATATACATCAACTGAAATACCCGAAAGTGGTTTGGTTGTTTTCAGATCGGTAACAAAGATTGTAATTCTGCCATCGCTTCCGCTTTTAGCAAGCAAGCCCAGGTCAGAGGCCAGGATATTACGTCTGACTGTCCGGCTGGATGTATAGTAGGAAGAGTTACATGGATTGTCGCGCTGCTCCCAGTCATAATCTTCTCCATAATAATAGTCATCATAGTATTCGTAGTCGCCATTGTACTCATTATAGTAATCATCGTACGATTCTTCCTCGTCAAAGCTTTGCTGCTCATCTGAGGTATCTTCCGAATCTTCACAGAAATACGTAGAGTATGCCTTCTTGAAGCTAAACTTAACCTGGTAGATCGCTCCGGGCTCGGTATTGATCAGGTTAGCAATATCCAGTGTAAAGCGATTCCATTTGCCAAGATCGGTTACTCCGGAGTTATCAAGTGAAATTGTTTTTTTCAAAACAGATTTACCAACACGTCTCATCTCCTGCGAACCGGAGATCGAATTAACCTGTAAAAACTGAAGAACGTTTGTTTCAAAAATCTTGGTGATCTCAACATCCACAGACCGAAGATTTACGGCTTCGAATGGCAGCACCAATCCATCCGTACTTGGAAGGATCACGCCTTTACCGGCAATCTTTACTTCAGGCTTGAGCTGCTCGAACATTACATCCCACTTGGCCCTCTTGGTCATTTTATAGTCGAGGATGTTGCGCACCCCCGCCTCAACCGTAACGGTTTTGCTACCTGCTTGTCGCGTAGAAGGATAAACCCAGATCTCGTTATCGTGAATATCGAAATCAAGGCCTGCAGCCTCTTCAATGGTAATCAATCCATTGAGCTCCTGTTTTTCTTTTAGCGGATCTGAGAACTGGAGTATTACATATTGAGTAGGGTTCTGAACAACTTTTGCATTTACAATTTTGAAATCACCCAGTGCAGGGATGGTAATTTGCTGCTGATCCTCACGGCTCACGCCAAGCGGCCCGCCTTTTACTGTAAGATCTACAATGCTCGAATCAGCTTTCCGGGTAACATCTTCAATAATAAAATTATGCTGCTTGCCATCGGCACCGTGTACCCACGATACTTTCAAAGCGCTTTTTTCCTGCTTCGCTTCAAGCATCTTTTCTATGACCGCGTTGTCGGCAAAGTCGGCCGTATTCAGTACACCTTCTATTTTCTGACGCTTCAGCTCAGTTTTAACATACGGTTTTATATTGTCGATTGTAGCTTCAAAGTTTTGTGGAATAACCTGGAACGAGTATTTGAATTCCTTCAGATCATCTGGTACAGTCATCAGTCTAGACAGCTGGAAGCTGGCCTCGTAAACCTGACCGGAAGTCAGGCGCTCCTCTGGCCTGAACTCGAGTGTGCGGGCATCTGCCCAGTAGATTTTTCCTTTAATAGACGGCCGGAAATCAAAAAGATTCACCGAAGTCTCCTGCCCGATAGTTGCTGAATCCGCAACATCCTTGGCCAACACAATCTGCAGGGTTGACCCGGACGGAATTACACCAGCCGTATAGGAGGCAATGTATTCGCCAAAAGCGGGGTTGATAAAGTTAGCGACCGGTCTCTTTCGTTGGGTAGTAAAATAATAGAAGGCAAAAACTACGACAGCAAGACCCGCTATGCTTATAGCAATCTTTTTCCAGGGGAGGTTTTTCATAAAAAAGGGGTGTTATTAAAGGAGTTTTGAATATCCGAAAATTAGTTATGTATGCTGCGAATACATCGCAAAATATTTTTTACGCACGATAATGTGCGGATAATTCCGGTTAGCCGGAGGCATTAGTATATTTAACCATGATTGCGGTTATTCAACGGGTCTCTTCAGCTTCGGTGGAGATAGAAAAGAAGGTAAAGGCCAGCATTGGAAAGGGCCTGCTGATACTGGTAGGCATTGAAGATGCCGATGGCCCGGAAGACATTGAGTGGCTGGCCGGAAAGATCGTGAACCTCCGCATTTTTGACGATGCCGAAGGTGTAATGAATTTAAGCGTAAGAGAAGTTGGCGGAGACATAATCATAGTAAGCCAGTTTACGCTTCATGCCAGTACGAAAAAAGGAAACCGGCCTTCTTATATCAAAGCTTCCAAACCAGACATTGCAATTCCTTTATATGATCAATTTGTAAAGTCAGTTGAAAGCTTGCTTGAGAAACCCGTACAAACCGGAGAGTTTGGAGCCGATATGAAAGTGAGCCTGTTGAATGACGGGCCGGTGACGATTATTATTGATACTAAAAACAAATTTTAATTTGAAGATGAGTCAATTTGAAAATTTGAAAATGCAGTCATGCCGACTTATTTTGAGTTTGCTTTTATTCACCTCTTGCATTTCACTTTTTGCTCAGAATAAATATGGGCTCAAGCCAACGGACTATGAAGCATACTTAAAAAGTGTAAAAGCAAATCCTGAAAAGGAGCTTATCGATCTAGAGAAATTTATCCCCGGTATTGTACTGGATATCCGATACGCGACTACCAACAATTTCACCGGTGAAAAAATTTACAGTCTTGCAAAAGCTTATGCGCGCAAACCGGTGGCTGAAGGATTAAAGAAAGCGCAGGCAGAATTGGCCAAGCAAGGATTGGGAATAAAAATCTTTGACGCCTACCGCCCCTATTCAGCAACGGTAAAGTTTTATGAAGTTTACAAAGATACAACGTACGTAGCTTCACCGTATCGTGGCTCACGTCACAACCGGGGCTGTGCGATTGATATGACCATCATCAATTTAAAAACAGGCGAAGAGCTGACGATGCCTACAGGTTATGATTCTTTTAAAAAGGAAGCCTGGCCATCCACTCCGGTAAAAGATCCTTTGATCCGCAAAAACCGGCAGCTCATCATTGATACGATGCAAAAGCAGGGCTTTAAAGTAAACAGTTCGGAATGGTGGCACTTTGATTTTATCGGCTATCAGAAATTTGAAGTGATGGACATTGATTTCGAAGTACTCGAGGCTGGACGCTAGAGGCTCGAAAACACTACGCAATTTTACTTTCTCATCATAACTCTCGAACTTCGAACATCAAATCTCGAATTTCGATGACTATACAAGAAGCCCAGCAGCAAGTTGATCAATGGATCAAGACACACGGTGTCCGGTATTTTAGTGAGCTGACTAACATGGCCATCCTTACGGAAGAAACCGGGGAAGTTGCCCGCATCATTGCACGCAGGTATGGTGAGCAATCCGAAAAAGAATCCGATAAAAATAAAGACCTGGGCGATGAGATGGCTGATGTGCTATGGGTATTGATCTGTTTGGCTAATCAAACCGGGGTTGACCTGACGGAAGCACTTAAGAAAAATATGGAAAAGAAAACCCTGCGCGATAAAGACCGTCACAAGGAAAACGACAAGCTCCGTTAAGCTTTTATGCTTAAGATGCCGTCTTGTAATACCGGAACAATCCTATATGTATCAACAGTCAAACAAAACTTCATGTCGTCATGAATATTAAGCTTATTCAATCGCTTTACATGGCTTGATTCGCTCAGAAATTTAACCATGTCAGATTTAGCTGCATTGTAAAGATGTTGTGCAGCCAAAGGAGCATCACACGCCAATGAAAAATGACTCTTTAGTTCTTCAACAAGCGCTCCTGCAAACACGGTGTCTTCTAAATTTACCTTTCCCTTCCAGCCGGCACAAACAATCAGAATATTGTTATTACTTTTTACCAGATGGTCAGCAACTGCTGAGAGGTTTAAAAATGCACCAATGATGATTTCTTTTGCTCCAATCGACTTAGCAATCGCCTGAGTTCCATTCGTTGTTGTGAATGCGATTTGCTTTCCTTTCAGGTTTTCAGCCATGTACTCGAATGGCGAATTCCCCAAATCGAAGTCGGCAACTTTTTCACCCTCACGCTCGCCTGCGATTAAATAACCTTTTGACTTCATTGCCCGGCAATCTTCGAGCTTGGCAACCGGGTAAATGCTGTCAATGCCATGCGCAAAAGCAGTTACCATGGAAGAAGTGGCACGCAAAATATCAACCACCACAACAGATTTATCCTCCACCGAATAAAGGTGCATCAGCTCGGGTGAAAGGCAAACATCTATTGTCTTCAAGGTAATTCGTTGATGTGTTGATTTGCTGATTCGATGATTAATAATTACCGAATCAACAAAATTATGTAATTAACTAATTAATTAACGGTGTTTTACTTACTTCAGCTTTCAATGCTTTACCGCGAACATCAATAAAAATTTCCGATCCAACAGCCGCGTGTTCAGTAGCTATATAGCCAAGCCCGATGCCAATTCCCAGCATAGGTGACATGGTTCCGGACGTTACTTTACCAATCGTGTTACCGGAAGCATCCTTGATCACGTAATCATGACGCGGGATGCCTTTGTCGATCATTTTAAAACCAACAAGCTTTTTCTTAACACCGGTTTCTTTTTGATTTTTGATCGCGGCTGAATTGGTAAACTCTTTTGTAAACTTGGTGATCCAGCCCAAACCGCCTTCAAGCGGAGACGTGTTATCATCAATATCATTTCCGTATAAACAGAAACCCATCTCCAAGCGCAATGTGTCGCGGGCGCCTAATCCAATCGGTTTAATATCAAACTCTTTCCCGGCTTCGAAAATAGCGTTCCATACCTTCTCGGCATAATCTTTATGTACGTAGATTTCAAACCCGCCTGCACCGGTATAACCGGTATTCGACATCACCACATCATTTACTCCGGCAAACGTACCAATCGCAAAATGATAGTACTTAATTGTATCCAACTCAACGCTGGTAAGCTTTTGCAAAGTCGTTAAAGCCTTTGGGCCCTGAACTGCAAACAGGCAGATATCGTCAGAGATATTCTTCATCTCAACGCCTTTCGTGTTGTACTTGCTGATCCAGTTCCAATCCTTATCAATGTTGGAGGCGTTTACCACCAGCATGTAATCGTTATCCTTCTTCTTATATACGATGAGATCATCTACAATACCGCCTGTTTCATTGGGCAAACAGGAATATTGAGCCTGACCGTCAATCAGCTTGGACGCATCATTGCTGGTAACACGCTGGATCAGATCTAACGCATTGGGACCTTTCAATAAAAATTCACCCATGTGAGAAACATCAAACACCCCTACGCCCTTACGCACAGTCATGTGTTCTTCAATATCCGATGAATAGCGAACCGGCATGTTGTATCCCGCAAAGGGGACCATTTTACCGCCAAGCTTTACGTGCAGATTATTCAGTGGGATTTGTTTTGCTTCCATGAGGTATAAATTAGTTCTTCGATTTTTTAAGTTTCTTGATTTCTTTAGCAGAGAGTTCTTTCTCAATAATATTAGCCGGATGCTGAACAGTCTGGCCAGGCGGAAGATCTCTGAAGCTAAACAGGTTCTGATCTTCCGATACAAACTTTACGTTCAATGTTTTCACCTGCATTTCAGTAAATGCGTGAACGCTTACCACAAAAAAGTTCTCTTTCTCAACAATTCCCACAGGCTGACCAGGATAAATTTCCTGGTTGTACTTTACCAACGGTTTTGTGATGTTTCTATATAAGGCTACCGATCCATCTTCATGAATTATCTCGAGTGCGTTCGGATACAGCTTGTCGATAAAGTGATTTTCTTCCGGAAGCGCAGCAATAAATCCTTTGCGGATAGCATAGATTGTATCTCCCGGGGTAAGCTTGAAGGCATTGATTAAAAAAACACTTCTGCCATCTTCAATTGTTGAATAACGCTCGAATTTTTTACCTGCACTAATCGGCATTAAGTACGGAAAACTTTCATCGGGTTGCCGGGATGGGTCACCCATGGAAAAAGAAATGCTGTAACTGTAATCGGGGGCCAGCTCCTCATTTTCAATCGTAAGCTTTAATATCCTGCTGCTTCCGTGTTTCAGAATTCTCTTTTCCCCGGCAGTCCGGGGCTGAAGATTAACCAGCTTGGTGAATGATAGCTCAAAATTATACGGATAGTACGATTTGTTTTCCGCGTAAAACACAAACGTGTTACCGGTATGTTCTACCCGTACGCTAACGGGACTGTTCACCCGGCTGCTAAACGTAGTGATGTGCTCAGGCGTCTCAAACATCTGAGCTTTAGCAAAACCATACCCAGTACAAATGATCAATAAAACAAGCCAACGTTTCATAGCCATGTTACTTATCCTTCTCCAAAGCCTGCAGCATGGCAGCTTTTACTTTTTCCACTTTTGCAAGCTCCTGCTCCATATAAATACGATATGCTTCGCTGCCCAGGCTGTCTGCCGATGATGGGTTAAATTGGCGCATCCAAACCATCATTGCATTGCTGGCAGAGTCGATCCTGACAATATGCGCTTCGTACACTTTTCGCTGTTCGGCAGATAGTGAAGGTGTATTGGCAAGTGTATCCTGGAGAGCCTTTTTTAACTTATATAGGTTATCCATTTTAGGCATAACCTCGTCATGAATGTTCATGGTTTTATCATACAGTGCCCGGTTGGCAACTTTTGTGCTGTCAACAGTATGAGTGACATCTTTGGAAGGCTTACCACAGCCTGACAGGATAATCAGCCCGGCAAACACCATTTTTACTATAGTTTTCATGTTTTACGCTTTGCCTGCAAAGGTATAACAGAACACTAAGCCTACAACCTCCCTAACGTACATTAGCACAAAATTTCAGGAAAAGTTGCGATGCCCTCTTGCACCTTCGATTAAAATGATTCTATCTTTATGCAATAAGAAAAAGCAAATGAAGCTCAGCCACTCATTCTTTTATTTTTGGTACTTCTATTTTAAGACCCAGGCGGGACTTAGAAGAGCGGAGTGTTGTTGCTGATTTGAAACGATACAAGAAACTCAGAAAAAGTCCCGGGAAGCCGGGACTTTTTGTTTTTATATGGTAAAGAAGAAAAAATTACGGGTTGCCATCCAGGGCATTGCTACCAGCTTTCATGAAGTTGCTGCGCTCACCTATTTCGATCAGCCGATTGAAACGATTGAGTGCTTGTCTTTTCACAAACTCTGTGAAGCCTTGAAAACGGGCAAGGCTGATGTTGCCGTGATGGCAATTGAAAACTCCATTGCCGGAAGCATTCTTCCGAATTACTTCCTGCTACAGGATTATCATTTCAGCATTGTGGGTGAATTGTATTTACCAATTCACATGCACTTACTGGCATTACCGGGAGTAAAACTGAATGAGATCACGTCAATCGAATCGCACCCGATGGCGATCCGGCAGTGTTCTGAGTTTCTATTCTCTTTAAAAGGAGTTGAGATCCGCGAAAGCGATGATACCGCGGTTTCGGCCAAACGGGTTAGAGATCTTAAACTGAAGGACACCGCGGCTATTGCAAACGAATATGCGGCTAAAAAATTCGGCCTGAATATTCTGGAGAAACGAATTGAAACCAATAAGAAAAATTTCACCCGGTTCCTGATCCTTAATCGAAGAGCAACTTCTAAAACGCAGAGCAATAAAGCATCACTCAGTTTTGAAGTGGCCAATCATGTTGGAAGTCTGGCTGAGGCGCTAACAACGTTCAAAGATCACAGCATTAATCTTTCGAAAATCCAGTCTATCCCGATTATTGGAAGACCAAGTGAGTATTCCATTCATGTAGACGTAGAATGGAAGAAGAGAAAAAGTTATGATGAAGCCATGCGCGACATCTTACGGCAGGTGAAGAATCTGAACATTTTAGGCGAGTACAAAAAAGCACAGATTAAGTTTTAAGTATGATACAAACAGCAAAACGGATACAGGCAGTAGAAGAATACTACTTCAGCAAAAAGCTGGCAGAAGTACGTGGGCTTGATACTCCTGAACACAGAGTGATCAATCTCGGGATTGGCAGTCCGGATATGGCACCCGCTGCGTCTGCTATCAATGCGTTAACCGAGTCCGCAAATAATCCTGCTAATCATGGCTATCAGAATTACAAAGGTATTTCGCAGTTAAGAAAAGGAGTTGAGATCCGCGAAAGCGATGATACCGCGGTTTCGGCCAAACGGGTTAGAGATCTTAAACTGAAGGACACCGCGGCTATTGCAAACGAATATGCGGCTAAAAAATTCGGCCTGAATATTCTGGAGAAACGAATTGAAACCAATAAGAAAAATTTCACCCGGTTCCTGATCCTTAATCGAAGAGCAACTTCTAAAACGCAGAGCAATAAAGCATCACTCAGTTTTGAAGTGGCCAATCATGTTGGAAGTCTGGCTGAGGCGCTAACAACGTTCAAAGATCACAGCATTAATCTTTCGAAAATCCAGTCTATCCCGATTATTGGAAGACCAAGTGAGTATTCCATTCATGTAGACGTAGAATGGAAGAAGAGAAAAAGTTATGATGAAGCCATGCGCGACATCTTACGGCAGGTGAAGAATCTGAACATTTTAGGCGAGTACAAAAAAGCACAGATTAAGTTTTAAGTATGATACAAACAGCAAAACGGATACAGGCAGTAGAAGAATACTACTTCAGCAAAAAGCTGGCAGAAGTACGTGGGCTTGATACTCCTGAACACAGAGTGATCAATCTCGGGATTGGCAGTCCGGATATGGCACCCGCTGCGTCTGCTATCAATGCGTTAACCGAGTCCGCAAATAATCCTGCTAATCATGGCTATCAGAATTACAAAGGTATTTCGCAGTTAAGAAAAGGAATTTCTGATTTCTACAAGCGCACCTATAATGTTTCACTTGATGCTGAAACCATGATTCTTCCATTGATGGGATCAAAAGAAGGTATCATGCACATTTCCATGGCGTTCGTAAATGAAGGCGAAGAAGTTCTGATCCCGGATCCGGGCTACCCAACGTATTCATCCGTAACGAATCTTGTTGGCGGAAAGATCAGGACATACGCGATGAAGGAAGAGCTGAAGTGGGGAATTGACATTGAAGCGCTGAAGAAGGCTGATCTTTCAAACGTAAAAATTATGTGGATCAACTTTCCGCACATGCCAACAGGTCGCATTGCTTCACGCGAAGAATTAAAAGAGTTGGTCGACCTGGCAAAGAAAAATAACTTCCTCATTGTCAACGATAATCCCTACAGTCTTATCCTGAATGATGAGCCGATGAGTATTTTATCCATTGAAGGCGCTGAAGATGTTGCACTCGAGCTGAACTCGTTGAGCAAATCACATAACATGGCCGGGTGGCGCATCGGCTGGGCTGCCGGAAAGAAAGAATTCATTGAAGCCGTATTGAAAGTAAAAAGCAATATGGACTCAGGTATGTTCCTGGGCCTGCAGCATGCTGCTGTTGAAGCCTTGCAAAGCACAAGTGATTGGTTTACCGAGCTCAATAAAATTTATGCTGGGCGGAGAACGGCTGCGCACAAGATCCTCGATGTACTCGGTTGCGCGTACGAGAAAAAACAATCCGGATTATTTGTTTGGGCGAAAGTGCCGAGTTCGATAGCGGATGTTGAAACGTTTATTGATGAGATCCTGTATGGAACAAAAGTGTTCATTACACCCGGATTCATTTTCGGGGAAGCCGGAAGAAGATTCATCCGCATTTCATTATGTGCCCCGGTCGAAAAATTAAAAGAAGCTTCGGATCGAATTGAAAAATTCGTACATGCGAAATCCAAACTCCAACCCTCAAAAGCATGAAAGCAACAATCATCGGACTTGGACTAATAGGCGGCTCGATCGCAATCGATTTGCGTAAAGCAGGTATTGTAACAGAGCTTACCGGTATGGACCGGAATCAGGATCACGCCAATAAAGCGCTTGAATTAAAGCTTGTCGATAAAATTGACACGGATGGAAAGACACTTTCATCTGCCGACCTTATCGTTATTGCAATCCCGGTGAGCGTATTGAGTCAGCTACTGCCTTCTATTCTGGATTCTATTAAGAAAGATGCAGTGGTGATTGATACAGGCTCAACCAAAAGCCAGGTTTGCAAAGCAGTGATCAATCATAAGAACCGCGGTCAATTCGTAGCCGCCCACCCGATTGCCGGAACGGAAAACTCTGGTCCCACCGCTGCATTCTCCGGATTGTTCCAGAACAAAACCAACATCATCTGCGAAAAAGAGCGATCTTCTGAACAAGCATTGGCTTTGGCAGAAAAGATTTTCGCTGCATTAGGCATGAACACCATTTACATGGATGCTGGCGAGCACGATAAGCATGTTGCGTACGTTTCACATCTTTCGCACGTGAGCTCTTTCCTGCTCGGGCAAACCGTATTGGATATTGAGCGTGATGAAAAAAATATTTTTGCATTGGCAGGCAGCGGTTTTTCATCTACAGTTCGTCTTGCAAAAAGCTCACCCGATATGTGGGCACCTATCTTTGAGCAGAATGCTGAACATCTAAGTCAGGCGTTACTCGAATACATCATGCATTTACAAAAATTTCAATACCATCTGATGAAGCGTGACGTGAATGAGCTTCACAAGATCATGAAAGATGCAAACCGCATCCGGGAAGTATTGAATGGAATAGAGCTTAAACAAAAAACAGTAATTGAAAATAAATAACTTTGTGATATGAAGAAGGAACTCGAGCTTGTGAAAATGTCCACCTGGCTGCCAACCAACGGTTTGCCGGCAGTGATCAGCGGACCGTGCAGCGCGGAAACAGAAAGTCAAACCATTGCAACGGCTAAACAACTGGCCGCAACCGGAAAAATAAATGCATTGCGTGCAGGAATCTGGAAACCCAGAACGCGCCCGGGGCAATATGAAGGTGCGGGCACTGAAGGTTTGAGCTGGTTAATACAGGCAGGCAAAGAAACCGGATTGCCGGTAACAACAGAAGTTGCCAATGCCGCGCACGTGGAAGCATGCTTAAAAGCAGGCGTTGATATTCTTTGGGTTGGAGCCCGCACAACGGTAAATCCTTTTTCCGTTCAGGAAATTGCAGACTCATTAAAAGGAGTTGACATTCCTGTGATGGTTAAAAATCCTGTTAACCCGGATCTGGAGCTTTGGATTGGCGGACTTGAACGACTTAACAAAGCCGGGATTACTAAGCTAGCTGCCATTCATCGAGGCTTCTCATCGTTTGAAAAAGGACCATTCCGCAATGCCCCGATGTGGGATATGCCAATTGAATTAAAAACCCGGATCCCTGAGCTTGATATCATTTGCGATCCAAGCCACATTGCTGGTAACCGCGATCTGATTGCGTTGATCAGCCAAAAAGCGATTGACCTGAACATGAGCGGACTGATGATTGAAAGTCACATCAATCCGGATGCTGCATGGAGTGATGCCAAACAGCAGGTGACGCCTGCCGTTTTAGGAAGCATCATTCAGGGACTCGTTGTACGCAAGCCTTCAACCGATAACAAAAATTTCAAAGATACACTTGCTGTTTTACGCGAGCAGATCGACCAACTTGATGATGAGATCATGCAGAAGCTTGCGAAGCGAATGAACATCTCTGAAAAGATCGGACAGTATAAAAAAGAAAATAATGTTACGATCTTACAGGTAAATCGTTGGGAAGAAATAATTGCTACGCGGTTAGCCATGAGCATGGCGATGGGCCTGAGCGAAGAGTTCACAAAAGATATGCTCAAGATCATTCACAACGAATCCATCCAGATTCAGACAAAAGTGATGAACAAAGAGAGCGAGCGGGTTTAAATTACTATTGACTTCATATTACGATAGCCGGATAATCTCCGGCTATTTTTTTGAGTTGATTTTTTTGTAAATTCGGTTGCCTATTGTTGCGTTTCACTTAACCCCAAACCCTTATGAAACGTTTATTCTTCTTATTGTTTTTAAGTATCCCTGTAATCTCCTTTAGCCAGGGAAATTCTATGTTCTATCCGTTAGTGAAGGACGCCTCCTATAAACTGACCTCCATTAACAAAAAAGGCA
>CAZHQP010000015.1:0-20186 GCA_964534735.1 uncultured Roseivirgaceae bacterium | reverse complement strand
GGTTGAAATACCTTTTACCAGAGCTTCCTTCAGACCTTCGGCAACTTCCGCTGTAGTTAATGGCTTCTCACCGCCAATGGTTTTATTAACATCCTCAATTGCCTGGTTAATTTGTGCTGACGTGCAGCCTGAAAGAACCAAAACCAGAATCCACTGAATTTTGCGCATAGAATCGTTGAAATCGGGTGTAAATTATAGGAAGGCTTCTCAAAATCCTATTGAAATTCTGGCTGCTGGTTACGCTGTGCGCACCAGCATTTCCCGGCTGATCTCAGTAACATTTTTGCAACCCGCCAGAGCCATGGTCAATTCAAATTCTGACATAATATTCCGCATCACTTCATATACACCTTGTTCGCCAGCGAGCGCAAGTCCGTATACATAAGGCCTTCCAACACACACTGCATTTGCTCCGAGTGCAAGCGCTTTTACAACATCTGCGCCTCCGCGAATTCCACTGTCCAGCAAAACAGGAATTTTGTTCTGAACAATTGCTGCAATTCCAGGCAATGCATCGAGCGTGGCAATCGAGCCATCGGTTTGTCGCCCGCCATGATTGGAGATAATAATTCCGTCAACACCGGCATCCAGTGCTTTCTGCGCATCATCAGCGTGAACAATACCTTTTAAAACAACAGGAAGCTTCGTGCACTGGCGCAAAAAAGAAAGATCGTCCCATGTTGTTGCAGGGTTAGAGTATATGCTTACAAACTTTCGCACAGCTTTAATTGGCCTGCCGGATTTAAGCTTGCTGAAAAATCCATTGCCGGGATACCTGTTCACCATCGAGATTAAACCTGCAATTGAGCTTGGGGTTATTGATCTTTTTACAGACTGAGTTTCATCCGGATCATCCAACAGTTTTTGAAAAACAGGATCAGAAGTATATTGAGCAATACCTTTTCCTTCTAAAAAAGGAAGATAGGCAACATCAAGGTCGCGCGTACGCCACCCGAGCAACGTTGTATCAAGTGTTACCACAATAGCGGCAGCTCCGCATTTCTCTGCCCGTTGTACCAGACTTTGAACCAATTCATTTGATTTGCTCCAGTACAATTGAAACCACCTCGGACTATGTCCCATTACAGCAGCGCATTCTTCCATAGGCTTTGATGCCTGGTTTGAAAAAATGTACGGAACGCCTAATCGTGCAGCTGCTTTTGCCACGGCTACATCTGCCTGCTTATGAATCATCTCCAATACACCAATCGGATCGAGCAAAATCGGAGAAGGAAGCTTTTGTCCGAACAACTCAATGCTCGTATCACGCTGCTCCACGTTGCGCAGCATACGCGGAACAATCTGCCACTGCTCAAATGCTTTACGATTTGAATGCATCGTTCCCTCACTGCCGGCCCCGCCAGCGATATATGCAAAGGCTTTTTTGCTGATTTTCTCCTTCGCTTTTTGCTCGAGCTTTTCAAAAGATGCTTGCACGGAAAGTTTTTTTCCGGCAAAACCATTCAGATAAATTTCCTTTTGCCAGTCGGGGGCGGATAGCGGATCTTCCATTGAGGTAAACTACAAAGAATCAACAGTTCCTTCAAGCCAAAACCATGTTTCTGATTGGTTGTTTTTAATGATATTTGCGTGCTTATTTTTAGGAACATGAAAAAAATCCTTGCAGAACTGCTCACCATTGGTGATGAAATTCTATACGGCCAGATTGTAGATACCAATTCGCAATGGATGAGTATTGAGCTTGATAAAATTGGTATCAAGGTTATCCGCAAAACAAGTGTGGGCGATCAGGAAAATGAAATCCTCACCGCGCTGGCAGAAGCGGAAAAACGCGCAGACATAATTCTGATCACGGGCGGACTCGGACCAACCAGTGATGACCTCACCAAACCATGCATGGCAAAATATTTCAACTGCGGATTGGTGCTGAACGAAGAGGCGCTTGTGGAAGTAACAGCGTTCTTTAAGAGCCGCGGTCGCGAGCTAACAGAAGTGAACAGGCTTCAGGCCATGCTGCCGACTGCTTGTGAAAAAATCACCAATGAGATTGGCACTGCGCCCGGTATGTGGTTCCCGAAAAATGGAAAAGTGTTTATGTCCATGCCGGGCGTTCCGCACGAGATGAAGCTGATGATGACCAATCATGTGCTTCCGCGACTTAAAGCAACGTTTCAAACACCGGTTATTTATCACAAAGTAGTTCGAACGATTGGCGTGGGGGAATCTGTGTTGGCTGAAAAAATTGAAGACTGGGAGAAAAGCCTGCCGCAACATATTGGTTTAGCGTATCTGCCAAGTCTGGGTGAAGTTAAGCTTCGGATCACAGGGTTTGGCGATTCCTTTGAAACGCTGGAACGGGAGATAAATTCATTAACCTTAAAGCTTGAAGAGCGTATTGGCCAGTTCATCTTTGGCTATGGCGATGATCCAATCGAAGTAGTGATTGGAAAAATTCTGAAAGAAAAAAACTTGACGCTTTCCATAGCCGAAAGCTGTACAGGCGGATATCTATCACATCTTATTACCAGTGTTCCCGGAAGCTCAGCATACTTTCTAGGCAGTATGGTTCCGTACGATTACCAGATCAAAATGCGACAGCTCGGTGTAAAGCCTGAAACCTTAGAGAAATACGGAGCCGTTAGTGAGCCAACTATCCATGAAATGGCCAACATCGTTAGAGCCAAATTCAATACTGACATTGGTGTCGCTACCAGCGGTATTGCAGGCCCCGGAGGTGCCACACCTGATAAGCCTGTAGGCACCGTGTGGATCGCGTATTCAGACAAGCATCAAACCGTTACCAAAAAACTGCAGCTTTCAAAAGATCGAATGATCAACATTCGCACGGCATCAATAGCTGTATTAAATTTAATCAGGCTAAGCTTGCCAAAATGAAAAAAATAGCACTGCTTTTTGTATTCATACCGTTTCTTACGTTCGCGCAAACATCCTGGCGCGACAGTCTGATTGCCGAGCTGAATATGCATGAGCTGAGAGATACGGTACGCGTTAATTTACTAAATCAGATAACCTGGAAATCGTGGGGCACGGACCCTCAGAAAAATTTTGAGTATGCAACAGAAGCGCTCCAGCTTTCACAAAAAATAAATTTCAAAAAAGGTATTGCCAATTCTTACCGCGAGATTAGCCGCTATTACTGGAGCCAGACAGAATACACGAAAACAATGGATTATGCTTTACTGGCCCAGGAGGTTTATAAAGAGCTGGGCGATCTGAAAGGTGTGAGCTGGTCGTATGGAACAATCGGGCTCAGCTATTCACAAGCCAATAATTATGATAAAGCCATCGAATATCACAACAAGGCGCTGCAACTTAACACCGAGATAAAAAATCAGGTTGGAATCGCGCGCGACCTGAATAACCTGGGGTATACACACGAGCTTATGAAAGACTTTGCCGCTACCCGCGATTATTATTTGAAGGCGTTAAAAATGCGCATGGACATCGGAGATTCCACGGAAATGATCCTGCCGTTGATGAATGTGGGATCCGTTAACGTTACGCTCAGGAATTATGCAGTTGCAAAAGATTATCTCTTAAAAGCTCTTGGCCTTGCGCAGCGCTTTCACAACGATAACATGATTGCAGTTATCAATCAAAATCTTGGTACCGCAAGCGCTGAGCAAGGCAATTATAAAAAAGCTCAGGAGCACTTGAGTTACGCCTTAAAGATTGCACATAAGATTGGTGATAAAAAAAGAAAGGAAGGAGTTTACGAAGCGTTCAGGGATATGGAAGAGTCCCGAAAAAACTATCAGGCGGCTTATACATATTCACAACGCCTGCAGAAAATCCGTGATACACTTTATACTCAGGAGCAAGCCATGAAGATGGCTGAAATGGAAGCTCGTGCGGAGCGGGAAAAAAGAATTCAAACAGTTCAGTTGCTGGAAAAAGATAAGCGCATCCAAACGTTATGGACAAATATCCTGATTGCAGGATTAGTGCTGGTAATTATTGCTTTTATTCTCACGTATTCTTTGCAGCGTTACCGAGAACGCAAAAATCGCGAATACTTAAGTCTTCAGGTTGATCTGTTAACCGGCCAGAATAAAGAGCTTGCAGAAAAATACAAGCAAGCTATTACCGGCAGAGATGATTTAATAATTGAATCTTCCGATCAGCGACTGTTGCGGACAGCGCTTGAAATTGTTGAGAAAAATATATCTGACCCGAAATTCAGCGTTGAGATCATGGCCGAAGAAATGGCGATGAGCCGCGCGAACCTTCATCGCAAATTAAAAACCATCACTGGATTTGCGCCCAGCGATTTTATCCGGAACGTGAGATTGAAACGTGCCGCTAACCTCCTCCGCAACCAGGTTGATTCTGTCGCCCAGATTGGATTTAGTGTGGGCTTTGAAGATCAATCTTATTTTTCGAAAGCTTTTAAACGAGAGTTTGGTGTGTCGCCTTCCGAGTTTCGATCTCCCACGTAGGCAAAAAGTGTTTTTAACTACTGTTTTACGTGCGTTTGTAACTACATCGCAGATTATAATTTTTAACCAGCCTAAATTCATATAAAATCTTTATGCGGCTGGCCGCGCTCATCACTTGGCGCATTTGTAATTGGAATTTAACTTGTGTTATAAACTCAAAGCTGCGATGGCTTCGCACTTGGCTGACTTTGCAGGCCAGGTTTTAGAATCGCAACTTAAGCTCCCGGAACGGGTAAGCAGTCTTTTTATTCGTTACTGCCATCTTTTCGCGTTAGTGTTACGGACTAAAAATGCTAATTTTACCCTCCGAAAACGTTAGAAATCCTATGGCATCAGTTGAGCTAATCATGCCCAAAATGGGCGAAAGCATTATGGAAGCAACCGTTCTTTCATGGCTTAAAAAACCTGGCGATAAAATTGAGCAGGACGAATCGGTGCTGGAAGTAGCTACGGATAAAGTAGATACAGAGGTACCCTCAACACATGCAGGAGTTTTAAAAGAAATTCTCGCAAAAGAAGGTGAAGTCGTGAAAGTAGGTAAACCGATAGCCATCATTACAACCGATGCAAGTGTTTCAGAAACAAAAACTCCTGTTGTTTCAGAAACAAAAAAAGATACCCGGAAGGGTGTTAAAGAGACAGAGATTGCTGTGAATGGCTCAAACGGAGCTTCGCACCCGGCTGCTGATTTCAAATCATCCAACAAGTTTTATTCCCCGCTGGTAAAGAACATTGCCAAAGAAGAAAATATTTCAGTTGCCGAACTGGAAGCAATAGCCGGTTCCGGGCTTGAAGGCCGCGTAACAAAAAAAGATGTTTTAGGCTATGTTCAAAATCGCAAGCTTGGTAAAACTGTTCAAACCACAGCTGTGAAATCTGTTTCATCTGCTCCGTTGGTTCCGGCATCTGTCAGTGCGGGCGATGAGATCATTGAAATGGATCGCATGCGTAAGATGATCGCAGAACGCATGGTTGATTCGAAGCGTATTTCTCCACACGTTACTTCTTTTGTGGAAGCCGATGTGACGAACATTGTATTCTGGAGAAATAAAATGAAGAACGATTTCCAGAAACGTGAAGGTGATGCATTAACATTTACGCCAATTTTTATTGAAGCTGTTGTTAGCGCTATTAAAGATTATCCGATGATTAACATCCAGGTGGATGGCGACAAGATCATCAGGAAGAAAGATATCAACATCGGGATGGCGGTTGCGTTGCCTACCGGCAACCTGATCGTACCGGTAATTAAAAACGCAGATCAGTTTAATCTAACCGGATTGGCAAAAGTTGTCAATGACCTTGCGAAACGTGCCCGCGAAAGCAAACTTAAACCAGACGAGCTTTCTGGCGGAACGTTTACCGTTTCAAACGTGGGATCTTTCGGAAACGTAATGGGCACTCCGATCATTATGCAACCCCAGGTCGGCATCATTGCATTGGGCGCAGTTCAAAAGAAACCAGCTGTTATTGAAACGCCATACGGAGATGCAATTGCTATCCGGCACAAAATGTTTCTTTCACACTCCTATGACCACCGGGTAGTGGACGGTTCACTGGGCGGCATGCTCGTGAGGCGCGTGGCGGATTACCTGGAAAAGTTTGATGTAAACAGAAGCGTTTAACTCACATATCAAAAAAAAGCCTTCCGACATTTTCAGGAGGCTTTTTTAATAACCTATATAAAAATTATCGTCTCAGTGATAAATATCCACTCACACTTTCGCCAGCCTTTCTCTTGATTACATAGAAGTAGGTGCCGGTTGGAAGATCTTTGCTTCCACCCACATTGGATCGACCATTGAATCTGCGCTCAATGTTGTCGTTTTGATAATTCTTCATTTCAAAAACCAAATCACCCCAACGGTTATAGATTGAAACAAGATCGGTTTCCACCAGGTTATCAATCTGAATGAAATTATTTATCGCGTCATCTTCATTCGGAGAGATGGCATTAAACACAACAATGGATTGATTCTCGGAAGGAATTGCCAGCGTAACAAATCCCGTTGCCGGAGATTGCTCGCTTTCAATGCGACTGCTGGTGGAGCTTTGAGCCCGGCCAAGCGTAATAAAATCGTTATCCAGATCATCTGTAAAGGCAACAACAAGACGGTCGTTCTTGGAAGCGTCCAGACCCTCACCACCTTCTACGGGTAAAACAATTTTGGTTCCGTCAAGTGAGCCGGAAGCCACATCTACAGCCCAATAGCGTTTGTCTGAAATATCTTCCAGAGACGAATTGGTGTTAAATGTTTGTCCGGTCTGAAGTTCGGATAATGTAATCCCGATATCAGAATTAACGGTTATCCCGTTAATCGCAACCGGTAAATACGTGGTTCCATTTCCAATCGGGTATAGCTTTGTACCAGTGCCTTGCTGATAAACCGGTGCGTTAATATGCGATTTGTCTGATCCGCCTGTAATAACAGCAGAGGGTGCGAAGTGTACGCCATGATTTCCCTGTGCATTTATAATTCCATCTGTCAATGTCAGGCTTTCTACCACTGTTAAATCCGCGAGTATCTGTTTAACTCCGCCTCCACTAATAACAAGCTTACTGAACGACTGACTGTTATGATTGATGATCTGCGGGATATTCAAGTCAGTGCTTGTAAACATTATAATCCCATTTCCGGGATCATAGTTCCCCTGATTAAGCCATGCCCCCGCAACCTTAAGACTGTCTTCATTAAGAAGTTCACCCTGATTAAGAAGATAATCCGTAACAGCATCTCCAATGACCAGCGTGCCAAAATTTAAAATTTCGCCTTCATTAACCAAGGTATCCAGTATAGTTAATTTTCCATTTTCTAAAATGGTAACTGTAGTTCCGTTCTTATTATAAAAGTTTTGAGCAACAGAAAATTGCATACCGGTAATCAGCATAAAAATTAATAAGACATAGTGTTTCTTCATAAGTATGCTTATTTAATAGTTCCGCCAACAATCATCCAACGGTCTTGCCCCGCAAACTGGGTTGCAATTAATATCAGGCTCTTATATTGCTCTCCATCGTTCCGCATGGGATAACTTCCTCCAATGGTATCGATTTCATCTTTAGGACCTGCAGCGGCAACCAATATAACGTCTGCGGAATTCATCGTTCTGAAGACCAGTACCCTGCCAACATTATCCGGTGCGATTGCCGGTAAATCAATTACTACGGGCTTTGCCGTATTAGGCACAATGATGGAGTAGTCTGTGGCCTTAATGGCATAATCATCGAGTACCTGAACATGATTTACAAACTGCGAACCCATAACGTGCAGATTCCCTAAGGGTGTATTGGTACCAATCCCCACACGAATATCTTTTTCATCAAACACAAAACCGCTGCGACTCGTCACATCGGTTGAACTTGACCAATAGGCTATTTGTGCAGTTGTACCCCCTCCACCAACTCCGCCACCACCGGTTACATCTGCCCCGGGAGCCCATGCCGTTCCATTCCATTTTAGCACCTGGCCTGTAGCCGGCAATGTATTTAGTACAGGCCTGTTTTGTAGTGCATCAACTGTTGGATTTGGATAGGTTCCACTTAAATCCCCGCCAGCCACTCCGCCAGGCGCCACACCTGCTATTGTTGTGTTTACCGCGCCCGTTATACGACCTTGTGCATCAACTGTTACTTGCGGAACAGTAGTTGCTGAACCATATACGGCAGCAGTAACACCCGTTGTTGAAAGCTTTGGTGCTGTTACCGATCCGTTAGCAATCTCTGTTGCGGTCACTGAATTTGCTGCAAGCTGCAATCCTGCTGAATAGGTTCCTGTAATATCCCCTGCAGCGGGAGCCTCAGTATCTAATACAACTCCGGCATTTAAGCGATTAGTGTTAATTGTTCCGGTCGTTGATGCATCGTTCACCGCAGTAACAACATTTGTTCCGGCAGTTGCCGCAAGTGTCGGGTTAGGATAGGTTCCGGCAAGATTGCCTCCTGCTGCACCTGACGGAGCAACACCGGATATGGTCGTGTTGCTGGCGGCTGTTATTCTGCCCTGAGCATCAACTGTTATTTGCGGAACCTGGGTTGCACTTCCGTACGATGCAGCCGTAACTCCAGTTGCTCCGAGCGCAATTGTTCCGGTTCCCGTTATTGTTCCTCCTGTAAGTCCTGTTCCCGCGGTAATGCTGGTTACAGTTCCAATGCCTGCATTGTCAGCTTGTGGTGTCCAGTTAGTACCATTCCATTTTAAAATCTGACCTGCTGTAGCTCCGCCTGCGGTAATTTTTGCAGGCGCAACGGATGTTACTTTTACATCGGTTACTGCTCCGTCTGCAATTTTTGTAGTTGTTATCGCACTGGTGGTAACAGCGGGGTTTGGATAATTTCCGGTTAGATCTCCGCCTGCTGTTCCGGTTGGAGCTGCTCCGGTTATCGTTGTGTTTACTGCGTTGGTAATACGTCCCTGTGCATCAACAGTTAATTGAGCCACCTGTGTTGCATTCCCGTAGGTTCCGGCAGTAACTGTTGTGTTAGCAAGCTTACCTGCTGTTACCGATGCATTGGCAAGATCAGCTGTAGCAATACTTCCATCTGTTATCTCGGCACTGCCGATTGCATTCGCAGCAACCGCAGGATTAGGATAGTTTCCGGTAAGGTCACCGCCTGCTGCTCCGGTTGGGGCTGCTCCGGTTATCGTGGTATTCACAACTCCGGTAATCCGCCCTTGTGCATCTACCGTTAGCTGAGGAACTTCTGTTGCGGTACCATATGTGCCCGCAGTAACAGCAGTGTTTGCAAGCTTACCTGCAGTTACCGAGCCATTGGAAAGATCCGATGTGGCAATAGTTCCATCCGCAATATCCGCACTGGTAACACTTCCATCTGTGATTTCAGCAGTTGTGATTGCATTTGCGGCTATTGTTGGATTAGGATATGTTCCGGCAAGATCTCCACCCGCAGCACCTGCCGGAGGAATACCTGTAATCGTTGTATTCACTACTCCGGTTATCCGGCCTTGTGCGTCAACGGTTAATTGCGGAACCTGAGTTGTTGATCCGTATGATCCTGCTGTAACAGTTGTATTGGCAAGCTTCGCTGCGGTTACGGATGCATTGGCAAGATCAGCCGTAGCGATTGTTCCATCGACAATGTCTGCACTGGCAATGCTTCCGTCAGCAATCTCTGTACTTCCAATCGCATTCGCTGCGATGGTTGGGTTGGGGTATGTGCCGGTTAAGTCACCACCTGCTGCGCCACCCGGAAGGGTTCCGGTGATGGTAACATTATTACCGCCCGAAATACTAAGCTGACCGGTTGCCGAGACATACGTTAATGTTTGTCCATCGGTATTAAGGGTTGAAAGGTTGATCGAATTGCCACCCGAAATGCTCAGGTTAGGCGATGTAAATGAAAGCGTTTGATTATCTGTTCCCACACTGTCTTCAATAACAGTCCATGTGGTTCCGCTCCAATAATAGAATTTATTGGTATCGGTGTCAAACACCAGCAAACCGGTTTCGGTTGCTGTTAATGTAGATGTGAATGCAACCGCTGTTCGCTGTGCCGTGGATAGCCTTGGCACCAAAAAGCCCTGATTGTTGCCGGGAGATTTAAGCTCAAGTACAGCCTTTGTATTGGGTGTATTGGTTCCAATACCTACCTGCGCATTAACTGAAGAGTAGAAAGCAATAACTATAGTAATGACTAAAATACGTGGTAAAAAGTGTTTCATAGCGGTTTTATAATCATACAAATATTAAAATTTCAAATCATGCTAATTTGTTTTTGGAGGTAAAACCAGCACAGGGTCTTTTCCCTTACTTTGAACAGGAGCTTTACGCATTTTTTCGTCCTTTCTTTTTACCTCCTCAATTGAATTTGCAGGGGCTGTATTCACAGCCGCACTTCCTTGCCCTTGGGTCTGGCTGAAATCTACGCCCATACTTTTAGGAAGACCGTATGCTTCCGGATATAGATATTTGCCTCGTTCATTATCTGGCTTAATCTCTTCGACTTTCACCCGATTCTTTTCTGCATAGGGATCTTTCCTAATGCCGGTTACCTGCCAGGAGATTTTTAATCCCGGAGAGCCACCGCCAATGCTGAATCTGTTATTGCTTACTTCTTTTGAAATATACACAGGCGAATGTCCGCCAATGCAAGTCAGTTGATAGCGGAAATCTTTGTTTAGCGCTTCAAACCACTCGGGTAATGTTATTTCTGCCTGTCCATTGGCATCAAGCACCACAACCCCATCATAAATATTTTTCATGTCGGGAGATTCAACAAAAGAGTGATACAGGTATTTGTTAGTCGGATCAAGCGGATGATCAATCTTGAATGTTCCGCTACCTTTGCTTAAGGCACCCGTAACGTTTACACGTCCGGCAAAATATCCGGCATAGCCTGCTGCATTACCGGTTGAGCCATAAACTCCAAAGCCACTTCCGGAATGATATCCATAAACTCCGACTCCACTTCCTCCGGTTCCATTATTCAATCCGCGTACAGCGGATGAAAACCCGCCAGGAGCTGTAGGCAATACCACACCCAGCACACCAACCGCATTACTGGCTGTTGAGCTCGTTTCTCCCTGTACACCGGGAGTTGTACCGGTATTAGACAAATGTGCACCATAAACCCCTGATCCATTAAGACTGACTCCGTTAACCCCCCACTGTTCACCGGATCCATAAACACCGGTACTTGTAGCGCCACCGCCAATACCCGAAATTCCTGTTCCCAAATCCTGATCGCTGCGCGCCCAAACTGCTGATCCATTGCCGGCTAAGATGGCTGTAAAATCACCTGCAGTATTCTGAAAATATCCACCGTATGTTCCACCTGTTGCTTTCACTCCATACGAACTTCCGTTTGCGAGAACGCCTACACCAAAGTAAGTTCCATCATTTAAATATGTTGCGCCTAATGATCCGCTGGATGCTGTGCCGGCCGTTTGCAGGCCACCGAGAACACCAAATCCACGATCTGCTGAATTTATAAAATATCCAGCCGCACCGTTTTGTGCAGTTGATGTTCCTGCCACCCCAAAATTTACACCTCCTGCTACAAATGCGAACCCGGTTCCATTGGTTGACACACTTACAGCGGGTGTATTATTTGCCGGATTATCAATAAAGAACTGCGCTGCGCGGGCTGTGCCCTGATTGGTTACGCTGAAAAGTGTTGTAGCGCTTGTTTGGGTTGCTGCAAATGGTAAAGTTAAGCTGCCCGCATCATCAGTTGAGGGCGCCCATGCAGTTCCATTCCATTCTAATACCTGCCCTGTTGTAGGTGCAGTAGTTGCTACTGCCCGACCTTGCAAAGCATCAACTGATGGGTTGGGGTACGTTCCATCCAAATCACCACCTGCGGTGCCCGCAGGTGAAACTCCTGCGATGGTCGTATTCGCTACACCTGTAACTCTTCCTTGCGCATCTGTTGTTATAACAGGGACTTGTGTTGCAGAACCATATGTACCTGCTGTTCCGGTATTGGGAAGTGAAATTGTACCGGTTGTTGTTATTGTTCCGCCAGCCAATCCCGCACCGGCAACTACGCTTGTTACTGTTCCTGCACCTGCATTATCAGCCTGTGGTATCCAGTTTGTTCCGTTCCATTTTAAAACTTGTCCGGTGGCTGCACCACCCGCTGTTATTTTAGACGGAGCGAGCGTTGTTATTTTAACATCATTTACAGAAGCATCAGCGAGATCAGCATTGACGATCGTTCCGTCAGCAATTTTTGCAGAGGTGATGGCATTATTTGTAACCGTGGGATTTGGATAAGAGCCGGTAAGGTCACCGCCTGCTGTGCCCGCAGGAGCAACACCTGAAATTGTTGTATTTCCCACACCGGTAATTCTTCCTTGCGCATCAACGGTAAATTGAGGAACCTGTGTTGCTGTTCCATACGTACCCGCAATAACTGACGTGTTGGCAAGCTTCGCAGCAGTTACCGAACCATTTGCTAAATCAATTGTTGCAATTGTACCATCCGCTATGTCTCCGCTCGTTACGGTCCCATCGGTGATTTCAGCTGTGGTGATTGCATTAGCGGCAATTATTGGATTAGGATACGTTCCGCTTAAATCTCCGCCAGCTGCACCTGCAGGCGCTACTCCAGTAATCGGGGTATTGACAACGCCTGTTATTCTTCCTTGTGCATCAACCGTAAGTTGGGGAACCTGGGTAGCCGTTCCATAGCTTCCAGCCGTTACGGATGTGTTGGCAAGCTTACCTGCTGTTACCGAACCATTTGCCAAATCAATTGTCGCAATTGTTCCATCGGCAATATCTCCACTTGTTACCGCTCCATCTATGATCGCAGCGCTGGTGATTGCGTTAGCAGCAATAGTTGGATTTGGATATGTTCCGGTTAAGTCTCCACCTGCCACGCCTGAGGGCGGAATCCCAACTATTGTAACGAGTGTTACTCCTGTTATCCGGCCCTGTGCATCTACTGTTAGTTGTGGTACCTGTGTTGCTGTTCCATAGGTACCGGCTATAACTGCAGTATTAGCAAGCTTGGCAGACGTTACCGCACCATTATTGATTTTGGCAGTTGTTATGGCGTTCGTATTGATTGTTGGATTAGGATATGTTCCGGTCAGATCACCGCCCGCAGCACCTCCGGGCGCTGTACCGGTTATGGTTATTGTATTTCCACTGCTGATTGCGAGTTGTCCTGAAGCGGGTGTAAAGGAGAGCGTCTGGTTATCTGTACCAACGCTGTCTTCAATAACAATCCAGGCACTTCCATTCCAATAATAAAATTTATTGGTATCGGTATCAAATACAAGCAGCCCCTTTTCAGAAATACTCAAAGCCGAGGTAAATAAAGTTGCTGTGCGTTGCGCGGTAGTAAGGCGAGGAACGAGAAAGCCCTGATTATTGCCCGGAGATTTGAGCTCGAGTACGGCATTGGAACTTGGTGATTCGGTGCCGATGCCGACCTGGGCGTAACTGAAAGACAAAGAGAAAACGCAAGCAACACTAAAAACGAGCAGAGTGCGTAACGTGTGTTTCATAAGGTTTTGGTATGATTCAATATTGACATAATTAAAACAGGCCAACAAGACACGCGGGGAAATTACAGGTAACGTGGTCGCATTTATGAAAAAAGAGCATCAGAAAAGGCTTTTTCATACACTGTGGGGGTCGTGGTAGTGGGTATAAGTTACCAAAAATGCCTGACTTGGTTAAATCATCTTTCTCACCATGAAGTGACCGGGCATTTCTGCTATTTTTGACCTTTATTTTAACCAAATGCTCATGAAATTCGGCACAAAAGCAGTTCACGCAGGAGTAGCACCTGACCCCTCAACAGGGGCTATCATGACTCCCATCTATCAAACATCAACCTATGTGCAGGAAGAGCCTGCCAAACATAAAGGATATGCTTATGCGCGGGGCGCTAATCCAACCCGCAATTCTCTTCAAAAAAGTCTGGCAGCATTGGAGAATGGAAACTTTGCGTTGTGCTTTTCATCGGGCATGGGCGCAACCGATGCAGTGATTAAATTGCTTAATCCCGGAGATGAAGTTATCACCAGCAATGACCTGTATGGCGGATCATACCGGATGTTCAAACAGGTGTTCGAACGCTTTGGCATCAAATTTCATTTTATCGACCTGACAGAGGCAAGTGCAATTGAAAAATATATCAATTCAAACACCAGACTTATCTGGCTTGAAACCCCGAGCAATCCATTGATGAATATCATCGATATCAAAGCTTGTACAGATATTGCTAAAAAGAAAAGCATTCTCGTAGCAGTTGACAATACATTTGCTTCTCCTTACCTGCAAAATCCGCTTGACTTGGGAGCCGATATTGTGATGCACTCGGTAACGAAATATCTGGGCGGCCATTCGGATGTTGTAATGGGCGCACTGATTACCAAGGATGAAAATCTCCATAAGCAGTTGGCCTTTATCCATAACTCGTGCGGAGCCGTGCCTGGCCCACAGGATTCATTCCTTGTTCTGCGCGGCATAAAGACCTTGCACTTGCGCATGGAACGCCATTGCCTGAATGGAAAAAAGATCGCTGAGTTTTTGAAGTCACATCCGAAAGTTGGAAAAGTTTATTGGCCAGGGTTTACCGATCACCCAAATCATGCCATTGCTAAAAAACAAATGCGTGATTTTGGCGGTATGCTCTCGTTCACGTTAAAGGACGACAGTATTGAAAAGGCTTTTACACTCATGAAAAGTGTCGAGCTGTTTTCATTAGCTGAATCTTTAGGTGGAGTTGAATCGCTAGTCAATCACCCCGCATCAATGACGCACGCCAGCATTCCAAGAGAAGAGCGACTTAAAAATGGTTTACTGGATTCACTTATTCGCCTGAGCATTGGCGTTGAAGATGCGGAAGATTTAATAGAAGACCTGGAGCAGGCTCTTCAAAAAGTATAGCTTAAAGCTTCCCGATTTTTTGCACTGCCCCCAAAAAGTTAGACGCTTTCTGGGGGCATTTTTTTATACCTCAACTTCTTTTAGAACAGGGAAACTAATGGTGAATTCACTACCTGAACCCGGAGTTGAGTTAAGTTCGATGCTACCATTCATTCGATCCACTAAAATTTTTACAATTGCGAGCCCCAACCCGTTGGAAGTCTCTCCTGCTGTGGGGCGTGCGCTAAGCTTTCTGAATTTTTGATACAGGTGCTTTTTATCTGTCGAACTGAATCCAGGTCCATGATCTTTCACTTCAATCGTATAAGACCCGTTCACTTTTTCAGCTGAGACGATAATCAGCGAATTACGAGGCGAAAACTTGACAGCGTTGGAAATCAGATTATCCATAATTCGCGACAAATACTCCTGATCCAGGGATATCTCATCAATATTGCGTTCGATAAGCTTGATTTCAATCTCTTTAACAGAAGCATAATGCCCGAAAGCTCCTACCCGATCATGCAAAAAAGAACTCAAATTAAAATTCGTATACCTTGGCTCCCGGTTTACTTCGAGTGAATTAACATCCAGCAGGTCTACAATCAGATCAAGACCTGAACGTGTAGAGTCTTTGATCAGTCCCAGGTATTTAACCTGTTCACTGCTTAGATTCCCTTCCACTTCTATCAGCTCTGAAAGTCCATGAATTCTGTTAAGCGGAGATTTTAAATCATGCGCAACGATATTCATGAGTGTATCCTTTTCATGGTTCAGATCAGAAAGCTCATGATTTCGTTTTTCAAGTTTTTCGTTTTGATTCGCAATCTCCTGCTGCTGATTTTGAATCTCCGCGTACTGACGTTCGAGTTTCTCATTGATCTCACGTTTCTTTTTGTAATTGCGGTATTGTACAAAAAACAATGCGATAACAAGCACTACAACGGCAATAAGAATAATGTTTTCAAGCCGCTGTTGAGCGATAATCGCATCGTTGCGGGCACTGTTAGCTTTCAATATTTCATTCTCACTTTCTTTTTTTCCGATCTCAAGCTGAAACTGAAGCTTTTCAATCTCACGTGCAAGCTCAACACTTTGCAATGATTCTTTTAGGATCAGATACCGATTGATGTGTTGATTGGCTCTTTCATCATCTCCATTTTTTTCATATATCTGAGAAAGGTAGAAGTGTGCATCACGCTGCAGGTCGAGGTTAGCTTCCGTAGTGAGTGTCAACAGTTTTTTCAGGTAAATCATTGATTTGTCGTACTGCTGAAGCTTAAAGTGTATCTGTCCCATCAATAAACTTACTCTTGGCATCAGGCGATAGTTTGATGCATTAACAACCATCCAATAGGCGTTATGGGCCAGTGTATCCGCTTCATGAATATTCCCGTTGTTCGATAAGAACTCGGCCCAGCCCATTTTCAATTCTGCCAGGCTTATGTTGTCGCGGATCTTATACGCAACTGAATCCGCTTGCTTAAAGCAATAGTTAGCACTGTCCTTTTGCTTTAACTCTCCGTACACCAAACCCAATTCAGTAAGTGCAGAAATAATCTGGCGAGGCTCACCAATTTTTTCACGCAAGCGATATGCTTGCAACGACATCTTTAATGCTTTTGTATAGTCACCTTGTGATTTATATAAATTGGAAAGACTCCTTGCGATATAAGCCTTTCCTACATCTTCATTGGTATTCGCAAAAATTTCCTGACACTTGATGAAGTTATCATATGCGCGGGTCAAGTCGCCCTGTTCAAAGAATAGCCTACCAAAGTTATTGTAGCAATAGCCCAATTGAATAGAGTCCTTTTGCTGCTCAGCCACCTGAATTGCCGATAGATGGTACTCAAAGGAGGTTTTATAATCGCCCTTATAAGCACTGGCCAGTCCAATGAAGCTTAAAGGCTTGGAGAGATTCTTTTTTACGTTAAGCTGCCTGCCAAGCTCATAGGCTTGCTTGCAATAAAAAATGGTACTATCAGGCGCAGATAAGCGAAATTCAAAACCCAAATCGTTAAGTGCTGCAAATTTTTGTTCTCCAGAAGTGTTAAAAACCAGCGACCGGAGGCTGTCAATCCGGGATATATTTTGAGCGCCCGACTTAAAAGTCAGGAGTGAAAGCATCAAGACAAGCCAGAAATAGCGCATTTTTTCCGAATATGCTATAAAAGTAAAAAAAATGACCCTATTTCGAGTTTATTGAATCAGCTTTTACGCATCCGTTTCAATGAAGTCTAAATCTTTATGAAAAGTCTCTTCTGTAAAGTAAAACGCGATAAGTGTTATTAAGATGGTAACAAATCCCGTAACCATTCCGCTTTTCAGCAATGACCAGCCCCAGCTTTTCTGGAATACATTAAGAAACAGCAGATTAATTAATGGCAATGCACCGCGCACCATATTGGGAATGGTTGTTGCGGCAGTAGCCCGAAGGTTAGTGCCGAATTGTTCTGCTCCCATCGTAACAAAAATTGCCCAGAAGCCGGTACTAAATCCTAATAATCCACAGATCGTATACATGGAAACATCGCTATTGTTTAACGAGCTGTAGAAAAAAAACAGGCACGCAATCGTCATCATATAAAATACAAACAATGCCCGCTTCCTGCTTTTAAATTGCTGACTGAGTAAACCCACCAAAATATCACCCACTGCAATGCCTGCATAAGCGAACATGATTGATCGACCTGAATCAATTGAATTGCTACCATAAAGTTTTTCAGCAAACTTATCGCTTTGGTTTACAACTATGCCGATAACATACCAGGTAGGAAGACCAATTAAAATAGACAGCACATACTTTTTAAAACGCGAAGCTTTTGTAAAGAACATTCTGAAATCTCCGCGACTGATTGCTGAATTCTTCACTTGCTGAAACATGCCCGATTCAGAAACCTTAACCCGGAGAAGCAACAATAAAATTCCCAGACCGCCACCGATTTTATAGCAAAGCCTCCAGTCGCCTGTTAGTTTATAGGTAAAGTATGCAACTACCGCCCCGCTTAAGCCGATGCCTGCTACTAACGAAGTACCAATTCCTCTTTTATTTTTAGGAAGAAGTTCACTTACGAGGGTAATACCGGCACCGAGCTCACCTGCCAGTCCCAATCCTGCAACAAACCTGCACCAGGCGTATTGATCTACTGTATGAATAAATCCCGTAAGAAAGTTTGCAACGGAATACAAAATGATTGATCCAAAAAGCACTGATAATCTTCCGTATCTGTCTCCCAGAATTCCCCAGAAAATTCCACCAATTAACAGGCCGGTCATCTGCCAGTTCAATACGTGAGTACTATCGGCAAGCATGGTGGCTGCATCTGCACCAACGTCACGCAAGCTGGGCGCCTTTACGATGGTGAACAGCAGCAGGTCATATATATCCACAAAATATCCTAGTGCCGCAACGATTAAGGGCACACTGAATAACCGGATGTTTGAATTATGTTGTTCCATGAAACAAATTTGCTGGAAGATATAAGAATGTTAAAGCAAAAAAAACGTCCTGGCAGTACTGCCAGGACGCTTGACATGAATAGTTGATGACCTACAGGTTGATGATTTTTCGGCTAATGAGGTACCACGCCAATGCTCCGATAAACGGAAACACTAAAATAACAACTGTCCAGAGAAGTCTCTTTTCCAAACTGTGTTCGCGTTGCCAAACATCCACAATGGCAACCACATAAATGATCAGTACAAGGAGCCCCCAAATTCTTATCATACGGTTGAATTAATTAGTGCCTAATATTTTAAAGAGCTCATCCAGGTTTGGTGTGATGATAATCTCCGTTCTTCTGTTCTTTGATTTGTTTTGGGGTGTGGTGTTTGGTGCAAGGGGTACAAACTCCGCTTTACCCGCAGCCGTAACCTGTGCCGGTGAAAGCCCCGCCTTCGTCAATATCTTGGTAATCGCTGTTGCACGCATTACACTCAGGTCCCAGTTGTCCTGCATGTAGGGAGACTTTTTAGAGATCGGCACATTATCGGTATGCCCTTCCACCATAATGTGAATGTCACGCTGATCTTTGATGGCTTTGGCAAGCTGCTGAAGCGCAGTCACACCTTTTGCATCAACATCTGTACTTCCGGAAGCAAAAAGCAATTGTTCGGCAAGTGATACATAAACCTTTCCATTCTTAACGTTTACCGTCAGGTCATTTTCTTTAAAGTTCAACAAGGCACTGCTAATGCTGTTCTTCAAATCCTGAACAGCCTTATCTTTTGCTGCCATAATGTTTTCAAGCTCACGAACCTTCTTTTCGCGCTCCGTAAGACTTACACTTAATGAATCATTCATCTTACGGGTTCGCTCCAGATTATTCTGAATCGCCAGCAGTTGCTCCTGTTGTTGCGCCATATCGCGATTAAGCTTTCCGCTGCTGTTAAGCAAATTTTTATAGTACGCATTCAATTGCGTATACTCTTTATCCAGCGCTGCAAGCTTGGAAGAGGTTTTACGTACATCCTGACCCAAGGCAGTTGTATCACTCGACAATTTTTTAACGTGCTCGTCCAGGCTTGCAATATTCTTGTTTGCGTTGCTGAGTAATGTATCACGGTCGGCCAGGTCGGCATCCAGCCGAACTTTCTGAGCCAGCAAATCATCATATTTCTTTTTGGAAACAATGCAGGATGATAATGTGAAAATTAAAACTGCAAAAAAGCCAACTTTCACCAGGCCTAAAACGTATCGAGTGGGTGTATTATTCATAAGCAATAGTCTAAAAAATGTAATTTTGCCCCAAAATACAACTTTTTTAATAACGGCCGTGTCAAGGGGGTGCTGATTCAGGTTACTGAAATGCTCATCTCGGTATTCACTATTCACTTCAATAAACCAATTAATTTTACTTATGAACAAGTTAAACCCTATTCTTTCAATCTTTTTCCTCGCAATTCTTTTAGGCGTTAGCGCCTGCAGTGATGATGAAGCAGGAAAAGCCAGCAAAGGAGAAGTTAAGGCTGCATTCCAGACAGCAAATGATCAAGTTGCAGATGATGTAGGTCAATTTCAATCCAGTCCGGGCTATGAAGCTATGAACCAGCTCTCCATTCTAACTGATGGCGGATTGCCCTTTGGAAGAAAGTCTTCGAAAAAGCGTGAAGATGTAATTGAAAATTTGAAGTCCGGAGTTTATGCAATCCGTCATTTGCTGAAACACTCAACTGCAAATGGTCGCGTAAATGGAGATGAGCCCTTTGATTTTGATGATAACAAAGGCGTTTACGTATGGAATTTTGAGCAGGAAGAATTTGATCGTACAGGTGATTCAGAAATTATTGAGATGCAGTTCCCGACTGAAGGCTCAACCACCAACAATGCAGAATTCAAAATGACTGCTTATGAAGAAAAAGCTACTCCAAACGGAGACGAAGCATACAGTCCGACCCTGATCAAAGCTTCAATTT
>CAZHQP010000014.1:0-20443 GCA_964534735.1 uncultured Roseivirgaceae bacterium | reverse complement strand
AAATTTATACGAACCGGGCCCGTTTGCGGGTAAGCGGTTTATGCTGGAGAGACGAGAAATTGCTCATCGTAAATCACCGCCATCTTACTGCCGGAAGCTTCTGGTCGCCCCCGGGAGGCGGGGTTGAGTTTGGAGAATCTGCTGCTGATACACTGGTCCGGGAGTTCCGGGAAGAGACTGGTATTGAGATAGTACCCGACCATTATCAGTTTGTAAGTGAGTTTATTCAACCACCGCTTCACGCAGTTGAACTGTTCTTTACGGTTAACTATCTGTCAGGAGATGTAAGCCGGGGAACGGATCCGGAGAGCAGTCCGGACGATCAACTCATCACGGATGTACAATTCATGAGCATGGAAGAAATTCTGCGGATACCACACGAAGAGCGTCACGGTATTTTCAGGGTTGTAAAAACGGCCGCTGAATTAAAAAAGTTGACTGGATTTTACAGAATATAGGCTTCTAAACTGCGTTTTTACCCTTTAAAATAAGTATTATTGTACGATTGACTTGACTAAACCTCAGCGCAATCGGGCAATTAGTGACCACCGAATAATCCGGAAGACTTTGCAAGCAACAGAAACAACTTACAAGCTGATCAAAAAAATCAAGGACGAACGTTTTGATGAAGATAAGATTCATCAATATGAACTACTTTTGAATCTCGGTACGCGTGATTTCCAGGTGGGTGTTGTCGACTCTGAAGATGAACGGTTCCTGTTGCTGGAAGATTATGTTTTCCCGAACGTTTCATCGCAGGATGAATTAATCGAAGCACTTGATCAGCTGTTTGAAGCTCATGCTTTTCTGAAGGCTAATTTCTGGAAAGAGATCAAAGTGTCATTGAAAAATCAAAACTTTGTTCAGGTACCACAGGCATTATTCTCGGAAGATTCATTAGTTGATTATCTGAAGTTTAATACGCACATCAATACCGATGAAGAAGATTTCATACCGGTATTTTTAAAAAATACTCAAGCCGTAACAGTCTTTGCAATTCATAAAGACATAAAAGACTGGATCAAAACAATCTATCCGAACAACAATCCGGTTTTTGTTCATCAATCTGCGGTATTGATTGATGGTGTGATGGAAGCTGCGAAAGAGCACAAAGGCAATCCGCTTTACATCTACATCGATCGCTTTAAATTACACGTGCTTTCCACGCATAATGGCAAGCTGATCTTCTACAACCAGTTTATCATCAAGCAGTTTTCAGATTACATCAAATACATTATGCTGGTGATGAAGTCGCTGAACATGAACCAGCAGACGAGCCAGGTTGTATTGTGGGGCTACATCGGTAAAAACTCACCGCATTACCACGAGTTTTACAAATACATCAGCAACGTTACGTTTGGTGAACGTCCGGATTGCCTTGACTTCAGCTATTTCTTTGACGAAGCACAGGACCATCATTTCTTCGATCTGTACAGCATTCATTTGTGCTGATTGGATATTTCCCGTATTTAACGAACTTTACCGTGCACTAAAAGCAGCTCCATGAAGAAACGCATCGCGCTTTTCCCCGGCTCGTTCGATCCATTCACCAAAGGTCATGAAGATATTGTGTTACGAGGCCTGCAGCTGTTCGATGAAATTATCATTGCCATTGGTTATAACTCTCAAAAAAGTCAGCGGTATTTTGAGATCAATATGATGATCGGAAAGATCCGTGAGACGTTCAAAAATTATCCAAATATCAAAGTTGAGCATTTCAACGAGCTTACTGCCGAATATGCCCGTCAGAACGGAGCTCAATTCCTCTTGCGCGGCATTCGAAACACTACCGACTTCGAATATGAAAACAGCATTGCGCAGGTGAATCATCAGCTTTACAACGAGCTTGAATCAGTTTTCCTGATCACCTCACCGCAGTTTGCCTGGATCAGTTCTTCGATTATCCGGGAAGTGCATCGCTATAAAGGCGATGTAGCTGAGTTCCTGCCGTATAGACTTTAGTTGCTGGTTATTCGTTGTTTGCTGTTGGTCAAATCCATTAACCAGCAGCAAACAACAATCAACTAAACTACTTCACCTCTACCCTGATCCCTGCTGAGTGACTTGTAAACTCCGGTGCATACATACATTGGATAGTTGTTACACCATTTGAGAAATCACCTTTTTGTGAGACCCGTAGCGCATACTCAAATACATACGTCCCTTTCGGCATATACCCAATGAAGAAGTTTGTCGCCAGGTCGCGCGGGCTCTCATAGTAATACAATCCGTCCTGGTACTTATGCGTAGAGATCGTTGACACCGGCTCGAAACCAGCAGCACGCATATCTTTCAGATGAACGTATTCGAGATTTCTATCCACACGCAACTCAATCCGCACCTTGATTAAGTCACCTACGCGCAGGTCTTTACCCGCAATTGGGGTGATAACCGGACCGCGATCGGTATTCTGCTGCAGGAACAATTCCTTCTTCAGCTTGAGCGGAGTTTCGGCCGGAGTGATCTTATCCAACTGCTCAAAATATTGCCAGTATACTGCACCCCATGCTACGCCATCATCCGTCTTAGTAACGGTGATGTTGCCCATTTCAGGCTTGATCTCGTTTGCCTGCCACGCAGTTTTGAAATAACCCGTTCCGGCTTCAACCTTCGCATCCGGACGCTTGATCGGGTCAACTTTCTCATTGCCAACTGTGATCTCAACGAGCTTACTGCTGGCTAATGCATCGCTGCCTCTTCGAAGCAAGGCATAGCAAGCTTCCACAGTCGCTTTCGTTGTTTTCCAATCCGTAGTTTGCTTTTGCTTAAGCAGCCAAGCCTTCATATCCTCCACCGCTTGCTGATCGCCTGCGACTTCATCATACACCTCAATCATTAATGCCTGTGTTTCAATAGGGGCCTGGTACCAGTAGTAACCGTAATCACTCTTCCAGTACATGCCCATCTCTTCAGAATGCAACGCTTTCTCGGAAAATGATTTGATCATGGCAGCCGTTGTCGTTTTATCATCAAACCGGTGCAGTGCAAGACAGGTCATGCCTTGCATATACATGTTCGTGTTTAACCAATACTTCCTGGCCTGACCGAGGAAGTAATCAAATGCTTCTTTCGTATTGCCCGGGATCTCCACATCCTTAAAGTAGCTGCGGATGTACAGGTAGTGATACTGGATATAACCAATGTTATTGTCTTCCAGCTTGATTTGCTTCTTGCGCGCAAGCTCTTTCAGCTCGTCATAGTCGCGCTTGATCTTACTATCTAGGAAGCCGACTGCTTTTGTTACCATTTCCCAGGTGCGGTCATCTTCACGAACAGACTTCACACCCATCACGTCCAAATGGCCCATGCCTGCAATGATGTGCTGAGTCATGTAACGATCTTCCGGGAAGCCGGGGAACCAGCTAAAACCCCCGCTGGACTGTTGCGCCTTAACGATCTTATCCAATGCACGTGCCTGCTCGCCTGCAATTCGGTTAAGATCAAACAACACACCCACCATACGTTTGCGCTGACTTTCATCTTTGGCCTGAAGTACCCACGGAGTTTCTTCTAACAGTGCAGACTTCAATTCCTGATTCTTTTCGAGATTTGAAAGCAATGCATCCGGCTGGATGTTCTTCCATGTATCAAATACCTGCTTGATTCTCGGATTGGAATTCGCAATGTGTGAAGCAATACTGTTTGCATAATACTTGCTGAACGTCTGCTCGACACAATCGTAGGGATACTCCATCAGGTATGGCAACGACTGGATCGCATACCAGGCCGGGTTTGAGGTATACTCAAGCGTAAAGCGCTGATGACGCAACGTTGTTGATTTGTTGTTTACCAGCTTGTCCAGCTTAAACGTTTTGGTTTGCTTACCGCGGATCGGCAACGGCATCGTTTCCGTTACCAGCATCCGATTCGTAACGACCGGCAGCACCATCTCTTCACCATCCGAAAAATCACCAGACCTGGCAACGATTCGATATGTAATTGCCTGCAAGCCTTCCGGGATCTCGATACTCCATTCCAGATTGGCACTTTGTTTTGGTTTCAATGAGAAGTTCTGTGCCTGAACTTTATTCTTCATCAGATCATCTACCGGCTTCATGGTGAGCGCATCGAAGAAATAGAGCTGCGCCTGACCGCTGAGATCGTTATCCACCAAACTGCTTATTTTAGCAGAGAATTTCATCTTATCATTCTCGCGAAAGAATCGCGGCTGGTTTGGCACAACCATAATATCTTTCTGTGTTACCAACGCATTCGTAGTCATTCCTGACTGAAGTTCCTTTGTGTGCGCAAAGCCAAGCATCTTCCAGCGGGTTAATGCTTCCGGAATGGTAAACTTGATAATGATCTCACCTTTCTCATTCGTAATGATGATTGGATAGAAGAAAGCAGTTTCAGTAAAGTTTGTTCTGACCTTAACAGCATACATATCTCGTTTTGGTGGAGCTTGTCCAAATTGTTCAACATTACCAACCTGATTTTGAACGCTGTTATCCATACCCGGAGCTGATGCAACCGGAGCCGCCATTTCATCCATTGCCGATTCAGCAGCAACTTCACCATCTGAAAATTCAGCCTTTTTTGACTGAGCACTCATTCTGTAAACTCCGCCTGCTCCCGAACGCGAACGTCTGTATTCTCTGCCATAATAATAGTAGTTATAGCCGAACCAGTTCAGGTTATCGAAGTATGGAGTTTCCGCTCCGCGGGAGTGGCCCGGATTCCAGGAATTGGTGAACGAATTAAGATTAAGCTTATTGAAACCATTAACACTTGTCCAGCTTAACCTGTCAGAGTTGTAATCATAAAATGAAGCAAACCAGTTGTTCACCCTGAACTCATCCAGCGAGGCATCGTAGAGTGTGGCAACCATTTCGGCAGCAACCTTGTCAGCCTTCTTGCCCTTTACAATGATCTTCCATTCTTCATTTGCACCTGGCTGCAGCTTATCGCGGAAGGTTGCAAATGAAATATCCAGGTCTTTATTGGTATACGGAACATTAACTGTATAGCTGCTGGCATATAATCTGCTGTCCTTTACAAAAGTATAATGAACAGTGAGGTTACCACGATATTCTTCCTTGATTGGAATCTCAAATAATCGCTGCTCTTTCTTTAACGTCAACCATTCTTTTGAAAGCAATGTGCCGTCAAGCTCGACTTCGTAGAGTACATGAACAGCTGGCTCTGAAGTTCCGGTAGTAAAGGAAGCTTTCTCGCCCGGCTCAGCGGTCATTTTAATGGCTTTGTAATCATTAACTGCCGGGACAGCAAGTGTTTTTGATGCAGTGTTAAAAACTGTGAAATAGCTTATCTCCTTAACTTCATTGCCATCCTTATCTTTTGAAACGATTTCTGCCACATACTCTCCCTCGTTCCATTTTAATAATTCAGGAATATCAAGAACTTTACTTTTCTGAGTGTCAAAGCTTACCGAAAGAGCTTCTTTTTGCCTTGCCCACTTGAACTTGTTCCCTTCATCTTCAAACAAATCGTGCGGGAAAAGGCTGTAATACTCATCGCGTGAATAAATTTTTCTGTCAGGCTGCTGCCACAGTCTTTCACGGAATGCTTTCTCAGGCGACTTTAGTGCATAAATCCTGATCTGTCCTTTTGCAGCCTGAAACTGACCTGCAAGATTGGTTGTAGTTATATCAAATTGTGTTTTGCCAGGTTTGTTTTTATCAATGCTGGCCATAGATAAACCAATGATCAAGGACTTATACGCTACTGAAATAGTTGTTGATGAGCTATGGGTTTCTCCATTAATATCCGTTACATCAGCATATACCGTATAGTTGAATGTTGGATCAGAAGCCCGGTCGACTGACAAATCAGGAATCGCCTGGAAGTCTACCGTAAACTTACCGTGCTCATCCGTTTTTGTAACTCCGTTTGTGATCTCCATCTGAGCAGTTGAAGGATAATTTCCCCAACGATACCACCACCAGTACGGGAAGCTTGCTACGCGCACAACGCGATACTTAACCGATGCACCATCAATGTTAGCTCCGGAGTATGCTTTCGCAAAGCCTTCTGTTTTGATCTGCTCGTTCAGCTTAAACGATGCCGTTATCGGATTGAAGCCCACTTCAAATTTCGGGCGTTTGTACTCCTCAACGGAGAACGATATCTCTCCGCTTCCATCTTCATTTACTAAGCGCATGTTGCCTGTCAGGCCGGACGAAGGTGCAGTGAATACACCATTAAAGGTTCCGTATTCGTTGGTTGTCACTTGTACTGTTCCAACTTCCTGTTGATTTACATCATACAATATAACCGAGGTACGGTACTGGGTCTTAATTTTTGGATTTTTCCCATCGGTGTTAATCACCAATCCTTTAAAATAGATGGTTTGTCCCGGCCGATAAATAGCACGATCAAGGAAAAAGAACGTTTGTGTGTTCCACTCGCGCGGGTATTGCTGATACTGATAAATCGACTCAGAATAATAGTACCGTTTATCAATTGACTCCGTGCTATTGAAATCAGCCCCTTTGCTAAAGGTTACTGAAAAGCTTCTGCGATCTTCATTCTTAAAAAAAGGAACATTGAAATAGCCTTTTGCATCAGATGTAAATGTTGCGGCTTTAATTTGCTCATATTCGCCTTTCGAGCTGCTGTAGCGCTGTGTATAAACGTTAGCGGTAACGCCTTGAATCGGTTCACCGGATTGCCTGTTCAGAACAAAGAACTCTGTTGATCCGTCACCCAATGTACGATGAACATAACTGATGTTCGAAATCACCGTGAAAGCATACGCTAATCCATTACCGGATGTTTTGAAATCAGCCTGATGGCTGAGCAGCACCATGTACTCTCCTTCCGGCAGTGCATCAAGTTTAACCTCCAGACTATGTTGTTGATAATCGCCATCATCCGGTAATTTATAACTACCGGTTTTAGCAGGCTTCTTTTCAATGAAGTATCTAAGAAATTCTTCTTCGCGATCTTGATTGTACTCCCGATCAAGCTTTCTGCGAAGCTTCTGAACTTCCTCACGCGTAACTTTAATGATCCGGTAATGCAGATCCGTAAAATTCTTATAGCTCACCAAACTGCGGAATGGCAAGCCAGGAATATTAACCTCTTCAATCTCAGCGCTCACCGATTTGTTTAAGATGTCTTCCTGCAGATTTTCGCACAGTATCGCACCGTTTGAATTAGGGAAACGCTTCTTCGCTGCTTCACAGAGGTCGTATGCCTTTTTCAAATCCCATTTATGATCATCACCCTGCAATGGCTTATACAGTGAAGCTGACTCTACAAAAATGTAGGCTTTCACTACGGTAACTTTACCAACAACTTCATTATCCGAAACCTGCTTCTCCAGGCTTTCAATGGCTTTCAGATACAGCTCATCTTTCGTTGGCAAGACCAAATGTGATTTTACAAAGCTTAAGCGCTTGAGGTCAATATCAACCCAGGCTGCGGGATCTTCGTCATTAATATGAAAGCGTTCTAAATCCTGAAAGAGCTGCAACGCGAAAAATTTCATCGAAGCTGTATCCTTCGATGTAAGTTTTAAGTCTATAAATGTTTTTGTATCTCCGAGATATTCTGCTTTGTCTAATTCAAATGCATAGGCAGGTTTGGCAAGATCCGGTTCGGAGGATGAGAAAAAGTCAACTGCACGGTGCGCAATAAAATCATATAATGTCGGGCGTAACTGACGTCCCAGCTCATTGCCGCGATAAACAACCGGGGCGTACACATCGATCTTTTCAGTCTTGCTTTTTTCAGCATCTTCAAGACTCAGCCTGTATTGCTTCGTAGTTTCAAAAACTATTTGTGCAAGGTTCCAGGTTTCAATATCATCCGCATTAAAATCAACCGTTGCGCTTCGGTTCATAAACTGGTACCGGTTCTGCTGATAATATTGCCAGTACATCTCCCCTAACATAGAATGAAGCAGTGGCTTTGCCGGGAATGTTGCTGCATCTGCTTCTTTACGAAGGCGAGTCAGGTTCTTAATGAATGCATCCTCCTCCTTAACGTCTGTAAACTTGAGCTGGTGAATGTAAGCTTTTACCAATTGACCGGCATTATTTCGCGCTTTGGCTTCTTTTTCAATTTCATTAACAACTTTCAAGGCCGATTCGGGCAAACCTTTGCTTTCATGCTCTGCAACTTCTTTCCAGGCTTTGTCAAAATCGAATACGCTCATAGAGTCAGTAGGGGGTTTAGTTTGTGTAGTAGTTGTCTTGTTCTGCGTTGTTGTGCATTGAATCAAAAATAACAATGCAAGTAAAAAAAAGTGATTTTTCATCTTAATCAAAGTTAAAGATATCATCAGAATACTGTGTGTACTGGTAAGTCACAGCTAATGATGTTTGCGGATCATAATTTCCATAAATGCGGCAATTATCCGGGTGTTAATTATCGTTTAAAACGGGCATTAACCGAATCCTTTTAAAAGGAATGGGTGAATGCCTGTTTTAACTTAGTGAATCCTGAAAAGAACTTAGGCAAAGGATAGGTCTGTTTAATTGTGAATGGTCAATTCACATCATGGTATTTCTCAAACACGTAAGCAATGTGATTTTACAAAGCTTAAGCGCTTGAGGTCAATATCAACCCAGGCTGCGGGATCTTCGTCATTAATATGAAAGCGTTCTAAATCCTGAAAGAGCTGCAACGCGAAAAATTTCATCGAAGCTGTATCCTTCGATGTAAGTTTTAAGTCTATAAATGTTTTTGTATCTCCGAGATATTCTGCTTTGTCTAATTCAAATGCATAGGCAGGTTTGGCAAGATCCGGTTCGGAGGATGAGAAAAAGTCAACTGCACGGTGCGCAATAAAATCATATAATGTCGGGCGTAACTGACGTCCCAGCTCATTGCCGCGATAAACAACCGGGGCGTACACATCGATCTTTTCAGTCTTGCTTTTTTCAGCATCTTCAAGACTCAGCCTGTATTGCTTCGTAGTTTCAAAAACTATTTGTGCAAGGTTCCAGGTTTCAATATCATCCGCATTAAAATCAACCGTTGCGCTTCGGTTCATAAACTGGTACCGGTTCTGCTGATAATATTGCCAGTACATCTCCCCTAACATAGAATGAAGCAGTGGCTTTGCCGGGAATGTTGCTGCATCTGCTTCTTTACGAAGGCGAGTCAGGTTCTTAATGAATGCATCCTCCTCCTTAACGTCTGTAAACTTGAGCTGGTGAATGTAAGCTTTTACCAATTGACCGGCATTATTTCGCGCTTTGGCTTCTTTTTCAATTTCATTAACAACTTTCAAGGCCGATTCGGGCAAACCTTTGCTTTCATGCTCTGCAACTTCTTTCCAGGCTTTGTCAAAATCGAATACGCTCATAGAGTCAGTAGGGGGTTTAGTTTGTGTAGTAGTTGTCTTGTTCTGCGTTGTTGTGCATTGAATCAAAAATAACAATGCAAGTAAAAAAAAGTGATTTTTCATCTTAATCAAAGTTAAAGATATCATCAGAATACTGTGTGTACTGGTAAGTCACAGCTAATGATGTTTGCGGATCATAATTTCCATAAATGCGGCAATTATCCGGGTGTTAATTATCGTTTAAAACGGGCATTAACCGAATCCTTTTAAAAGGAATGGGTGAATGCCTGTTTTAACTTAGTGAATCCTGAAAAGAACTTAGGCAAAGGATAGGTCTGTTTAATTGTGAATGGTCAATTCACATCATGGTATTTCTCAAACACGTAAGCAATTGATTTATACGAAAGTTGAAGTGCATGGTAAACCTCTTTTGGGTTCATCCAGCGTAGTTCCTCTATATCTTCTTCAACAGCCGGCCGCATTTTTGAATCATCAATCAAATCCATTGCATACCAGCGGGTTTTCTTAAGCATACTCCGCTTATTCATCGTATAGGTATGCCACGTTGTACAGATCTTTTTGCCAAGCTTCACCGAAACGTTACACTCTTCGGTTACTTCCCTGACAGCCGTATCCTTGAATTTTTCCTTTTTCTCTTTTTTACCTTTTGGAAGATCCCATTTCTTCATCCGGTAGATCATCAGGAACTTGTCCTTTTTTCTAACCAGACCTCCTGCCGCTTTAACTACTTTAAACTTGCTTTGGAGATATGCTTTCAGGCTTTCGTAATCGAATGGTGAGATATGAAGCGATAATAAAGGCGTTGGTACAGGAGAATTCAGAAAAGCCAGCAGCACATCGAGGTCGGCTTCCCGGGCATTTTGCACCCAAATATGATGAATAAGCTTCGCCTGGGTTATGGTTTCAACTGACGCATCGATGGCGAGGTTAAACTGGCCATCGGAAGGATTTTCTTCCGGGCGATACATCCGCACGGGTACGTCATTAATAAAAATGATCATGAAAGAACTGTTAGCACTATATCCAAGCTCGCAAAAGAATAAATAATTCGGATGCAGACAAGTGGTAAGATAGTTTTTTACGAGCGATTTTTAAAGCAAGGCACTAAAGTTTAAAAATGCCGTCACATGGCTGAAAAGTATGGCCGTGCGTTTGTAATTTGCGCCCATGCCGATCATTAAAATACAGGAACAAACAGCAGCCAAAGTTGCCCAAATGCTCCTTCAAATTGAAGCGATCAAGCTTCGCGCTGAAAATCCATTTACCTGGAGCTCGGGGTGGAAATCTCCGATCTACTGCGACAACCGGTTATCGCTTTCGTACCCTGACATCCGTTCGGCTATAAAAGATGGTCTTGTGCAGGCCATTCATGAAAACTTTGCGTATGCCGAAGTGATTGCAGGTGTTGCCACCGCAGGCATTCCGCAAGGTGCGCTTGTTGCAGAAGCGCTCAACCTGCCATTCATTTATGTTCGGCCCAAGCCAAAGGACCATGGCATGGAAAACCTGATTGAAGGCAAAGTTGAAAAAGGTCAGAAAGTAGTTGTTGTGGAGGACCTGGTATCAACTGGCGGAAGCTCCCTGAAAGCAGTTGAAGCACTGCGCAAGGAAGGCGCACAGGTTTTAGGGATGGTTTCGATCTTTAATTACGGATTTGATATTGCTTCGAATAATTTCTATCAAGCGGATGTATCGCTGGTCAGCCTTAGTGACTTTAGTCATCTCTTAAATGTAGCAGTAGAGAATAATTACATCAGCGAAAAGGATGTTACCTCGCTTAAATCGTGGCGGGTTGATCCGGGGAACTGGAGAAAGTAACTTTTCAATTGTCATTCGAACTCAGTAAGGAATCTTATTGGTTAGCACTCTATACGGGGATGTCTCGCAAAGCTCGACATGACGTGCTTAACAAAATTACTTTAACTGAATTAGCTGTTTAGCAGCAACAAGACCATTGCTCGATGCTTCCACTTCAATTGCTCCTGTGGTTTTACTTCCCTGAACGATCAGCTGACACTTCCCGTTAAACAATTTTCGCTTCCATTTTCCATCGGTGTATTGATCGGGCTCATGGCTGCTCGGGTCGCCATTACCCACGCCTAAGATCTTTCCGTTTCCTTTTAAAGAAAACTCAATCAAATTATTGGCATCCGGAACTTCACGGCCCTGCTTGTCTTTTACAACAACATTGATAATTGAAATATCTTTTCCATCTGCAGCAATTGTTGTGCGATCGGGCCTTAGCTCAAGTCTGTATGCCGCATCCGTAGTGATTTGTTTCGCGGTGATTTTTCTTCCATTCTTATATGCAATAGCTTCCAGCGTTCCGGGCTTGTATGCTACATCCCATTCGAGATGACCGTTACGCGGCATACTCTTTTTACCAAGACTCTTCTTATTCAGAAACAGCTCAACACTTTCCGCATTGCTGTTAACCCACACTTTAATCATCTCTCCTTCTTTCCCTTTCCAATTCCAGTGCGGAGAAATGTGCAGCACATCTTTATTCGTCCACCACGATTGATAGTAGTAATAAATGTTTTTTGCGAAGCCGCACATATCCATAATTCCAAAATGCGAATTGATGTTCGGCCATTCAAACGGTGTCGGCTCACCCCGGTAATCGAAACCGGTCCACACAAAGCCGCCCATAAACCATTCGCGGTCTGCAGCAATTGTCCACCATTGCTCGGCTGTGCTCGCCCACCACGGATACGTTATATCCTGATCGGGAACATAGCCATTTACAGAATCAACTTTATAAATTCCCCGGGTTGTAACCGTACTGCCCATTTCAGTACCGATAGTTGGTTGATCCGGATGACTACTGTGATAATCATCAATTGTCTTTACACGATAATTGAATCCACGTACAGGAATGACTTCATTGATACCCGTAAAAACATTTCCCAGGTCAGCCGCATACGTGCTCGTTCGGGTCGGGTCTAACTCTTGTTGTTTGAATAGCAAGGTCTGTGCTATCCGGTTACCCAAGCTATTGTATTGAATCCCTTGTTCTTCATTGCCGATCGACCACATAAATATAGAAGGATGATTGCGGTCACGAACGATCAATCTCTCAAGCTGGTGAAGGTATTCCGGACTGCTATTCAAAAGCCGATGCTCGTCCATTACCAGCATTCCCAAACTATCGCACGCATCCAGCAATTCAGGAGTTGGTGGATTATGGCTGGCGCGATAGGCATTCACGCCCATCTCCTTAAGCAACTCAATTCGGTAATATTGAAGCCGATCCGGCATGGCACTTCCTACACCCGCATGATCCTGATGGCAGTTTACACCCTGAATTTTTACATGCTTTCCATTTAAGGACAATCCTTTCGCAGCATCGATTTCTATCGTGCGAATACCAACACGAACTTTCTGCTCATCAATGACCATGTTGCCCACTTTAACTACTGTAATAATTTTATAGAGATAGGGGTCATCCAATGACCACAATCGTGGACCAGAAATTTCAATAGTTTGCGTTGCCGTTCTTGTTTCCTGCGGATCAACCACGATCCTGTTATCCGAGCTTTGCTTCAGCTTCTTTCCGTTACGATCTGTGAGATATGAATATATCTGAACATTCTCAGATTCAAACAAGTTTTTATTCGAGACACTCACCCCTACTGAGATGAACGCTTTGTTATCGCGCACAAAAGTCCGAACGGTAACTCCATTTTCCACAATGTGAATATTTTGCTTTTGTATAAGCCAAACATGCCGGTAAATGCCCGCGCCTTCATAAAACCAGCCTTCATATTGCGAAGCATCCACCCGAACCACCAAAACATTTTCCTTCTGATAATTGATGTAGTCTGTTATATCGTACGATGCACCTATGTAGCCGCTTTCATTGTTTCCGAGATAAAATCCGTTTACCCAGATTTTACTATCTCGAAAAATTCCATCAAACTGAATCGTAAATCGCTGACCAGAATCCGCTTTATTGATTGTAAAGTGCTTGCGATACCAGCCTATACTATTTTGCGGATAAAGTCCACCAACCGGCTTGTAACCGTGCGCCATTACATCGAAGTTGGGAGAATTCTCAAAGGGAAGAGCGACCGCCCAATCGTGCGGAAGCGTTACAGCTGTCCAGTCTTTATCATCAAAGCGCGGTTCAATTGCTGTTTTCTCAGCCTTTCCCGATTTGGAAAAAATATTAGCAATGGAGTAATTAAAGTCCTTTGAAGCATTGGCTGCGTGGCCAGGTGAAAATTTCCAGTCAGCATCGAAGCTGATTTTCTTTACCTGTGCGTGTGTGATTACCGAAGATAGAATCAGCACACAAAAAGCAACTCGGTTCATATAGTTCAGGATTATCCTGAACAAGGTAAGAAATTAAAAGGCTGGTAAATCAGTTCTTTGTCTTTTTCCGGATCCGCATATTGAGCAGCTCGATACCGAGCGCGAAAGCCATAGAGAAATAGATATAACCTTTCGGAACATGCACATGAAGTCCTTCTATAACCAACACTGTTCCAATCATCAACAGGAATGCAATGGCCAGAAGCTTCATCGTTGGATGATTATTGATAAAATCACTGATCGCCCTGGAGAACGCAAGCATCACTCCCATTGAAATTACAATTGCAATAATGATGATATAAACCTGATCTACAAGTCCTACCGCGGTTATGATCGAATCCAATGAAAAAACGAGATCAAGCAGGATAATCTGGATGATTGCCGAACGGAATGTTTGCTTCTTTAAATTCTTTTTCTCTTCCTCTTTTGAGACTTCCAGTTTTTTATGCATTTCAGAAGTACTCTTGGCAATCAGGAACATCCCACCGACAATGAGAATCAGGTCACGGAAGCTAAATTCAAATGTATTGATTGTAAAGATTGGTTTGGTTAATCCAATGATCCATTCGATCCCAAGCAGCAATAAGATTCGGCCGATTAATGCGAGCGACAATCCAAGAATACGGACTTTTTTCTGCTGGTCAGCAGGAAGCCTGCTTCCAACGATAGAAATGAATACGATGTTGTCAATTCCCAGAACGATCTCGAGGAACGTGAGCGTAAGTAAACTGATGAGTATCTCGGTAGTAAACTCCATCACTATTGGTTCTTCTTTTTACGGAAGTACTTTTTGAAAGGCCAGCTTGAGCGCATCGCCTTTAAATTCTCATCCAGTTTAGCTGAAGCTTTTTCGGCATTCACCATCGTTGTTTTCAGTTTCTCAGCAAATACTGTATCGGTTAATAACACGCCCATCGCGTTGTTCTTGTCGTTCATTTTATCCGTAACTTCTTTCAGATCGGCAGCCATTTTTTTAGCATTCTCACCCACTTGTGACACATTATCCATTGTTCGGCTAAACTGACCTGCATAGGTTGTATCCCTGATAAGCCTGGTTAATAGACCATTGCCCTGATTAACCTCTACCAGCATTTTATTGATTTCATTAGTTGCACGGGTGGCATTTTCGCTGGCTTTGCGGATAGCTGCCATCGATGCCCGAAGCTCTTTCGCCATTTCTCCTTCATTTAACAGTTCACCGATAACTCCTTCACCCTTATTAATTTTAGCCGTTGTGATTCTCAAATCAGCAGTAATGGCTTTAATATCGGTTCCAACATCTTTTGCAAGATTGAACAGCTCCTGTGTATCGGTTGGTGAGAATGAATTGATTGTATCATTATCGTGGATGGTCTCTGCCGCAGATCCGGGTCGGATAATAACGATCTTGTTTCCGACCAGACCATCAGAGCCAATATTAGCCGTTGCGTCTTTTTTGATGAATTCGTTTTGTTTGTCTTTCAATGAAAGAGTAACAATTACCTGGCCTTCAGAAATAATACTCACCTTTTTTACCGTGCCGATCTTAACACCGGACAGCCACACATTATCCCCGGTCTTCAAGCCTTCTACATTTTTAAAGATCGCTGAAACACTGAACGTTTTATTAAAAACGTTATTCTCTTTGCCCAGGTAAAATAAAACAATGAGAAACAATGCCACTCCCCCTATTACAAAGGCGCCAAGCTTAATATTCCGTTTTGCTTCCTGGTTATCTGTGATTGCCATAATTAATAATTGAAAAATAGTTCAAGTTCGTCTTTCGGTGAGGCTTTAAGCTCTTCAAAGGTGCCTTCTACTTTGTTGTATCCGTCAAATAAGCCGATAATCCGGTCTGAAGTTGTGCGGGCACAGCTTAGATCGTGCGTAATAATAATAGAGGCTGTTTTATATTTATCACGCACTTCGAGGATAAGTTCGTTGATCTCGCCAGCGGTAATCGGATCGAGTCCGGCAGTAGGCTCATCATAAAGCATAATTTCCGGATTAAGGATCAACGTTCGCGCAATTCCGATTCTTTTCTTCATGCCGCCTGAAAGCTCCGAGGGAAGCTGGTCGGCTGAATGTGCAAGCCCAACATCTTCAAGCGCTTTCATTACTTTCTCATCCAGTATCTTCTTATCAAATATTTTCAGATTCCGTTTTAACGGAAATTCCAGGTTTTCACGAACTGTCATCGAATCGTATAGCGCACTGAGCTGAAATGAGAATCCAACTTTTATTCGAAGCTCATTTAATTCTTTTTCAGACAGGTTGTTAACATCATATCCGAGAATATTAATGTATCCGGAATCCGGCTTGATCAATCCGATCATACATTTGATAAGCACTGATTTTCCCGCACCCGATTTTCCGAGAATCACGAGGTTTTCATTTTCGAAAAGTTCAAGATTGACATTTTTCAGAATCACACGATCACCAAAACTCTTGTTCAGGTCTTTGATCTCAACCACCCGGTTGTTCTTATTAATTTGCGTAGTATGGTTTGTTGCTCTGGCCATTATCTGAAAAATAAGTTAACCACCTGAAGTACTATCAAATCGATAATGAAAATAAACATCATGGAGATCACAACTGCGATGTTCGCAGCCTTACCAACACCGGTTGTTCCTTTGTCGGAGTGATACCCAGCGTATGAGCTGATGATTCCGATTGCAAATCCGAACAAAGCAGACTTAACAATAGATGACCAAATGTCGGTATAGGTAATAGAAGCTGCTGCTTCATTACAATACAATGCAAAGCTTGTGCTGTTTATGGAATTGACCATCATGAACGAGCCAAGCAGCGCCACGATATCGGCAAATATTACCAGCAAGGGAAGCATAAGTGTTGTCGCAATCACGCGCGTTACTACCAGATAAGAGAACGGACGGGTTCCTGAAACTTCCATTGCATCAATCTGTTCTGTTACCTGCATGCTTGCCAGTTCTGCTCCAATGTTAGAACCGAGTTTACCGGCACAGATCAACCCGGTAATAAGCGGACCTAATGATCTGACAACGGCCTGCGATACAAGTGATGGTAGCCAGGATTCAGCCCCAAAAGAAGCAAGTGACGGTCGCGATTGTTTTGTGAACACAATCCCGGCCAGGAAAGCGGTAAAGCAAATCAGAAAAAGAGACCGGTTACCAACGATATAACACTGGTTCAATATCTCTCTGGATTCGTACGGAGGAAAAAGCGCTGCCTTAAAGAAATTTCTAATAAACTTAAAAATGTCGGCCGCGCGGAGTAAAATGTTCCTAATCTTCATGGATCTGTCGTGCAGTGAGCATGATAGAAATTGTGCCAAACTGAAATAAATCTGAAAGGCACAATTCTGCTTAAAAGCCGGTAAAAGTATAATTATTTATGATAGGAGTGTAGAAAAATATCCTCACAAAATTCAGAATTTCGGTTTTTGTCAAGAATTTTTCATTCGTTTCTTGCCTTCAGAATTATCAATTTAGCACCGATGGATTCATTAACGCACATTGCGCTGGGCGCTGTTATCGGTGAAGCCTATGCGGGCAAATCGCTGGGCAAAAAAGCCATGATCATTGGCGCAGCCGCACAAAGCCTGCCTGACATTGATTTTGTTCTGGGATTCTTCAATACCCCTGTTGACGATCTACTGGTACACCGGGGCATTACACACTCTTTTATTTTTGGAATTCTGGTTATGATCGGACTTGCCTTTGTCATGAAAAAATTTGTGAAAGGTGATGAGGGTTTTACGGTGAAGCATTGGATGATTTTCCTCGGCATGGAAATCCTGATGCATCTCACGCTTGATTCGCTTAACTCGTATGGCACCGGATTATTTGAGCCGTTCAGCAACCAGCGCTTTTCGTTCAATGTGATCTTCGTGGCAGATCCATTCTTTACGATCTGGTCATTGATTGCGATGGTTGTTCTTTTTAGCATCAAGCGAACAAATCCAAAACGGTTTCAGATTGCATGTATTACGCTTATTATCAGTGCAACGTATGTAATAACGTGTCTGATCAACAAATCAATCATTGATAGCCGGGCGCAGGAAACGTTTGCCAAGACAGGTTTTAAAACTAAAAATTATTTTACTTCACCTACCCCCCTCAACAACATGCTTTGGTATGTCGTTGCAGAAAGTGATTCAGGATTTTACATTGGTTACAGTTCAATATTTGACAGCGAGAAAGAAATTCATTTAGAATATTATCCACAAAATAACTACTTACTGAAAAGCGTAAGCAACCAGGACGAAGTCGCTACGCTTAAACGTTTCTCGCAAGGTTATTATACCATTGAGAAAGTTGAGGACATTGTTGTGCTGAATGATTTACGCTTTGGGCAGATCGCTGGCTGGGATACACCCCGGGCAAAATTCATTTTCTATTTCTTCCTTGAGAAACCTGACATGAATTTGCTTGTCGTACAAAGGGGAAGATTTACCGGCTGGAATAAAAGAACACTTCGTTCATTCTGGCAGCGGATAAAAGGCAATTAATTATTCCGGGTGTCGAATGCGTAACGTGAACAGAAAAAGCATGAATCGGAAAAAGTTATAGGCCAATGCCTGACCCAGGCGATTGAAAATGTTGGATTGCTTTTTATATGAATCTTCGGTAATCTTCACACAATCGTTCAGTATTACTTCCTGTAATTCTTTTTCAATATTTTTAACCAATGGCTGGTCATTTACTTCAAGGTTTAATTCAATACTCGCATACGCACTGAGGTTATTAACGTTGTAGGAACCAACGGTTGCGGTTTTTTTATCAGCCACTGCAATTTTTCCATGCAGCACATTTTTTTGATACTCCCAAATTTCAATGTTGTTCCGAAAAAGCCAGTCGTACATGAAGCGTTCAGCATACTTAGCAACGGGCACGTCCGAATTACCGGTTAAGATCATCTGAATCTTTACACCTCTACGCGAAGCAGCTTTCAGGCTTCTGCGAAACTGATAGCCCGGCATAAAATAGGGTGACATGATCACCACATTGGTTTTTGCTTCCTGCAGCATTTTGAGATACATACGCGTGATCTCCTGCCGCCTTCCTACCCAGTCGTTTATGCGCACACCAATTTCACAAGAATGTGTGGTCACATTATGCTTAGGCTTGTCTTTTGGTACGCGCAGCTTCATTCTCTTTCTGCATACATCTTCCAGTTGCACCGAAACTTCACCTTCGCAATACAAAGCCCAGTCAAGCCACGCTGGAACATCCGGCATATCGTTATAGCGATTACTGATGTTTAATCCACTTACCAGGCTGTGATAGCTGTCGATAACAATTACTTTGTGATGAAGTCTGCGTCCGAGGTAAAACCTTTTGCTTTTGAAGAAGGGTTCAAACCAGCGAAAATTGATCCCCGCCTCACGAAGTTCTTTAATAAAAGCACGGTATAATTTTTGTGAACCGTACGCATCAACCAACACGTATACTTTAACACCACGCAGGGCAGCAGTTTTCAATGAATTAGCTATAATTTGCCCGGTATCATCAGGATCGAAAATATAACACTGGAAATGAATCAAACGCTCTGCCCCATCGATAAGCTTTTTTAACAAGGTGAAAAAATCAACTCCGCCTTTGATCAGCGTAGCTTGATTGGCCGAAGTATTATTGGTTCGATTTCGCATGAGAACATGAAAAGATACTGAAAGTCTTCATTCTAAAGTGACATTCTGTGAAAAAAACCTGAGTTAATCGTTCGTTTAGCCTACTCTGAAACCTGTGGAAAGTTATACCCTATTCCTAATTTATTCCTGCTGAGAAGCCGGTTTTAAGAATGGCATAAAATTTTCTCCTGCTATCAAAACAATAAACTATGAAACGTTTAATTATAACCGCAGTGCTGCTTGTAAGTTTACAAAGCGCATTTGCACAAACCCTTCTCGATTCATTAAAAGGCAGCTGGACCGTCACTCAGGTTACATCAAACAGCAAGAATAAAACAAAGGCCGGAACTTTATACTTCAGTCCGGATGGAAAGTTTGTGAGTTCCGGAAATCATTTTGGTGCAATGCACGCACTATACACCACGAACGAAACAACATCCTCCATCCAAATCGAGAATGTTAATAAATCCGTTACGGAATGGAGCGCGACTGTTAAGAATAATGTTCTTTACCTGACCAGTGTTGATAATGAGAAAGGCAATCAACCGGTAGTTAAGATCACCGCGGTCAAGAAGCGGGAATAACAAAACTAAAACCAATTTCAAAGAAGGCTAAACAGCCTTCTTTTTTTTGCCATCTTTCTTCTTGCTCTCATGAATCTCTTCTGCTTCATCAATCGAGTGCGAACTGTAGAGATCATTTTCTTTAAGGGCAAGTGTAGAAAGCTTGACGTAAAATTTCTTGAGCACGGCAAGTTCTTCTTCTGTCAGATCTTCCACATCGATTAATCGGTTACTGGCATTCTCCTGGGAGGCAATCAACTCATTAAGTTTCAGGTGAATCGCAACTGTATCCTTATTCTGCGATTGCTGAATGATAAATACCATCAGAAAGGTGATAATCGTGGTACCGGTATTAATGAAGAGTTGCCAGGTGTCAGAATAATCAAATACCGGACCCAATAAGGCCCACGTAATGATGATGCCCATCGCTGAAATAGAGGCCACGGGCTTTCCAACGGCTTTGGTTACTGCATTGGATATTGTGTTAAATACCCGGCCCATCGGGGAACACGTCTCCTCTTTTTTTTTCGTTGCCATATTAGATTTTTTTAAGAATGCGCATCAGCACCTTCTCCTCTCCTGTAAGTTCCCAGGTTTCATCCGGATCTTCCGATTGATCCAGTTCTTTTAAATACCGTTGAAACTGCTGATCCTCATAGAGCTTTACGATTCCCGGATGAACATAATACTTCC
>CAZHQP010000013.1:11511-21016 GCA_964534735.1 uncultured Roseivirgaceae bacterium | reverse complement strand
TAACAGTTCAGGAAAACCAAGGCGTTGTGTTTGGTCGGGTATCCGGTCCGGGAACTGTAATGGTTCGTGCAACAGATGTTTTGATTCCAAGTATCGTAGGTGACTTTGGCGATTTCGCCAATGAACCAACCAGCTTGTACGATTATCTTTCTGAATCAGGCAACCTGATCACACTACCTACTAACCCATCCGTATTCCCTAACCTCAGGTTTGAAGGTGGTACCGGAACGTTCAGCAGAAGAATGACTATTCCTACTGACATTACCGTTAGACGAAACTTACTGATTAACCAGCAGGCAAACTTTGTACTGGGTGGTAATGCAACGGTAGGTCTGAATCTGAACATCAGCGATAACACCCCGGGACGTTTAGAATTTCCAACCAATGGCCCGGGCTATACACTAACAATTGCCGGTGATATTAATATGAACGCTACCGGGGCCGGAACAAACTCTATCGCGGTTATAAACACCGCGCCCTCCACACTAACACATCGTTTAATTGTGGGCGGAAACATTGCGGTTGCTAACGGGACAATTGATTTGTTTAATGGCAACGGAGCAACGGATAACAATGCTGTTCTCGAATTCACCGGGGCAACCTCTAACACCTTTACAAATCCGGGCGGTAATACCATGGATCTTTATCGGATAGAAATGAACAAAGGCACAAGCATTGCAAGTACAATGACCATTTCAACCGGATTTGCACTTAATGGCCCAACTAATACAGCTATTAATGCTCTCCAGCTCAAAAATGGTTTGTTAATTCTTGATAACCCTGCCATCAGCTTCACTTTAACGAGCGGTAACGGTGATTTTTCAATTCCTTCTACGGCAGGGCTTGAAGTAAAACAAGGTGTTGTAAGTGTTAGCGGTGCAAATACGGGTATTCTGCTGGACGGCTTGCTGAAAATAAGCGGAGGTATCGTAAACATGGACGATGCTGTAAACGGTGGCAATAACTATATCGAGTATTCTGCAACCGGAAGTGCACAGCTTGAGATATCTTCAGGTGGCTTGATTGTCGGCTCGCAGATTCGCAGAGGCTTGACTTCAACTGCCGGTATTTTAAAATACATTCAATCTGGCGGATCCGTTACCGTTGCCAAGAATGCAGCTTCACAGGTTTGAAGGTGGTACCGGAACGTTCAGCAGAAGAATGACTATTCCTACTGACATTACCGTTAGACGAAACTTACTGATTAACCAGCAGGCAAACTTTGTACTGGGTGGTAATGCAACGGTAGGTCTGAATCTGAACATCAGCGATAACACCCCGGGACGTTTAGAATTTCCAACCAATGGCCCGGGCTATACACTAACAATTGCCGGTGATATTAATATGAACGCTACCGGGGCCGGAACAAACTCTATCGCGGTTATAAACACCGCGCCCTCCACACTAACACATCGTTTAATTGTGGGCGGAAACATTGCGGTTGCTAACGGGACAATTGATTTGTTTAATGGCAACGGAGCAACGGATAACAATGCTGTTCTCGAATTCACCGGGGCAACCTCTAACACCTTTACAAATCCGGGCGGTAATACCATGGATCTTTATCGGATAGAAATGAACAAAGGCACAAGCATTGCAAGTACAATGACCATTTCAACCGGATTTGCACTTAATGGCCCAACTAATACAGCTATTAATGCTCTCCAGCTCAAAAATGGTTTGTTAATTCTTGATAACCCTGCCATCAGCTTCACTTTAACGAGCGGTAACGGTGATTTTTCAATTCCTTCTACGGCAGGGCTTGAAGTAAAACAAGGTGTTGTAAGTGTTAGCGGTGCAAATACGGGTATTCTGCTGGACGGCTTGCTGAAAATAAGCGGAGGTATCGTAAACATGGACGATGCTGTAAACGGTGGCAATAACTATATCGAGTATTCTGCAACCGGAAGTGCACAGCTTGAGATATCTTCAGGTGGCTTGATTGTCGGCTCGCAGATTCGCAGAGGCTTGACTTCAACTGCCGGTATTTTAAAATACATTCAATCTGGCGGATCCGTTACCGTTGCCAAGAATGCAGCTTCACAGGTTAACCGCGGAGTTTTTGAAATTGTCAATTCAGGAAGCCGGTTCTCGTATACAGGCGGATCCCTTACGTTCGTTCAGGGCATTAATAGTGCATTTGTGCCTTCGGTTCTGATCGAAACAACAAACTACACTTTCCCGAATACACAGACCATAACTATTGGCGACCCATCATCTCCTGCTGGTGTTAACTTTAAAAATATCGGGATAAAAACTAATCAGATTTGGGGCGGGCTTATTCTCGACAATTCAAGCTCGAACGATCCAATCGTTAAGCTCTACACAACTCCGCTGACACTTGCCGGACCGTTAACCGTTAACAATGGCGCAACATTCAATGCACAAGGATTTGATCTGACCCTTCGCCATAATTTCACCAACAACGGTGTTTACCTGGCAAGCGGAAACAAAACGATCTTCTCACCGGTAGGTACACGTACTGTTTCCGGAACCGGAACATTTGACATCTATAAGATGGATAAAATTTCCACATCAATATTGAACATGGGAACAAGCCTTGTTGTAAACAATGAATTGAGAGTGCTGGCCGGAACGATTTCAACAGGCTCAAATTTTCTGGTGGCTAAACAAAATGTGGTTTTTGACGCAACACTTAATAGCACAACCGGACTTGGACTTGTCTTTGAAGGAACTGCAAAACAAATTCTGAGCAGAACAGAAAATATTACAACATCAACACTGAGTATCGTTACAATCAGAAACTCCAACGGAGTGGAGATTCCTGACGGGCAAGGATACAAGTTTACCATTAGCAACCAACTGCGCCTTGAAAATGGCGTGTTTGACGTAGGCGGTAACTTGTTGTTGTTGACTGCCTCAGGTATAATTACTCCTGTGAATCCTTTCTCGGTAGGAAACATGATCCGTACGAACAGCTCATTCAGTGACAGCGGTGTCCGGAAAATTTTCCCGGTAAACTATACGACCGACTTCGTTTTCCCGGTAGGCCAGGCACACTATACACCGATCACATTCAACTTTGGATCTCCGGGAAGAACAACCGGTTCTGTATCTCCAACCATTACCATTCGCACGGCAGAAGAACCACACCCGGCAGTAGTGGAAGATACAGAGAATGCTCCGGACCCTCAGATTGTTGACGTGAATAACGTTCTGCAATATTATTACACAATTGATGCCGACAATGTAAATGCTGCCACCTTTAACGTAGATGCAATCATGAAATATGATCCTGCATACGTTGCAGTAACGGCTCCCTATACGGAAGCCAATTACATTACGGCCCGGATCTTAAGTGATAACAACCCAACAGAATCAATCAATAAAGCTTCAGGGGTTATTAACACACTTAGCAAAACGTTAACCTTCACATTCTCCGGTGGATCAGATGATCAGATTTCCGGTGATTACTTTGCCGGGGTTGACTCAGCGATTCCGGATAATGTTCCGGTGTATCAAACGATCGCAAGCGGTGATATCACTAACCCAGCGATCTTTAGTCCGCAACCAACCGGAGTACCAACCGGAGCCATTGTCATTGTGAACAGCGGCCATGAGCTTGACTTTAACGTGAACTCGGTTAAGCTATATAAAACAATTATCAATGCCGGAAGTACGCTTGATATTGATGCAACGTATGGCCACCGGTTAGGAACCGTAAGTGGCACCGGAACATTAAAGATTACCAGCGATACAGAGAGTGCCGTAATGCCGGCTGGTTTCTTTGAAGATTTCTTTGGTTGCAGTGGTGGTTCGCTTGAATTTGCCGGCCTTGGTTTATATGATATTATGGGCGGAATCACAGAGGTTCGTAACCTGACATTATCCGGTGGCGGTCAACGCTTACTCGCTAACAACGATCTTCATGTTTGTAATGACCTCGTAGTAACCGGACCGTCCATGCTCAATAGCAACCTTCGGGCAATCGTTGTAGACAACGACTTTAATCTCATCTCCGGATCATTCAGCAAAGGCAACGGAACACGTACGTTAACCATTGGCCGAGACATGAATGTATCGGGCGGAACGTTCTTAACGGCATCTGCAGGAGACCGCCTAATAAACAGAAATCTAACGGTAAGTAGCGGGACCTTCAATGCAGGCTCTGGCGGTACGTGGATTATGAAGGGTAACCTGATCCTCACAGGCGGAACCTTTAACGGAGGTTCAGGAAGTGTAAAATTCCTGTTCAACAATTCTGCAGCAACTCAAAACATTATCGGAAACTTCTCGGGTGCTGCACAGCTTCACAAGCTTGAAATCAATGGCATGGGATTATTCCTCAATGGAAATGTTGACATCAACAGCGAGCTCTTGCTTACTGCCGGTAACATTACACCCGATGCAGGTACAACGTTCCGTATGAACACTTCAGCCGTTGCTACACCGATTAATGGAAGTCCTGCATCGTTTGTAAACGGAAGATTGTACAAAGTTCTCAACGGTGGCGGAAGTTTCTCCTTCCCGATTGGAAAAGTAACACGCTGGAGATACGCTAAGGTTAACAATACTTCAACCGGACCGCTTACATGGTACGCTGAATACTTTATCGGTAATGCTGACGTATTAGAGCCGCTGGTTGATAACCAACTGTCGTCTGATGCAGCGATCGTTCACGTATCGGGTGGCGAGTACTGGAAAGTGGGTGACAACACGAATCCATTGGATGTAAATGCTCAGGTTGGATTAAGCTGGGGCATCCAAAGTGATGTCTCTGCAAACCAGTCGAACCGAGAATCATTGAAAGTAATGGTTTGGAATGATGCGATCTCGTTATGGGATAACTATGGCGGTACAAACTTCCTTGCAGGTCATTCACAAAGCCAGGGAGATTTTACAACAGCAACAAACATCTCGTTCAGCGAGCAGATAATTACACTTGGAACTACCAATCTGGCCAACCCACTACCGGTTGAACTCACCTCGTTTACCGCTACGATGACGGACTACAATACGGCATTGTTGAAATGGCACACTGCTTCTGAAATGAAGAACGACCGGTTTGAAGTTGAACGCTCACAAAATGGAACGGACTTCGAATACCTGGGTCAGGTAAAAGGTGCCGGAACTTCTAATAAGCCACACGATTATACCATAACGGATGAGCAGCCGTTAATGGGAACCTCGTATTATCGGTTAAAGCAAGTTGATCAGGATGGTACATTCGTATACTCTGCGATCAGAAGCGTAACCAACAATGGAGCGGAAAATGGAACTAAATTCTCCGCATATCCTAACCCGGTAGACCTGAGCCGGTACAACATCGTTACGTTTAACAAAAAGGTGAACGTGATCATCTACAATAATCTTAATCGTCCCGTTCGTGAGTACCGTCAGATTGAAAGCTTTGATGCTAACGGATTACCAGGCGGTATTTATATCATCCGTACACATACCGGTGAGACCTTCAAATTACTGGTGAAGTAAGTACTGGTTAGAATAAATTAAAAAGCCCTGGCTAAAAGTCAGGGCTTTTTTTATAACCTAAAATCAAATCACGATTCAATGGTAAAACTGAATGCATTTTGTGTGTAGGCAAAAGTCTTCAGATCGTAGACCCGTTCAGCGAAATACGCATTGTTACTTTTATCAACCAATACAACAGTTGAGCACCGGGTTCCGTATCCCGGACTTTTAATAAACATAGCGGATAACGCGCGCTCGCGTTCCAATCCTATCCCGGTATCAGGTAAGGTATTATCAGTGGCAACTTTTTCATCTGTTAGAACTTCAAAAAGCTTACCCGGATCAATCTCCCGATTTGCTAAAACAGATTTTATTGAAGCAATTCCGCGTTCAACTTTTGGCCATGGAGTATCCAGCAAATGATTGCTTAATCCATGTAATCCGTGTGATACTGCATGAACACCCGGTTTATAATTCGAGTGATACCAAAGCTCTTCAGCTGAGCCTACGATCAGGTTAAAGCCATTATACGCCTGACTTTTCTGTTCTACTTTTTCGAGATACTCTTTCGAAGATTCATCGGTTAACAAATAATCTGTCACAAGTGCTCCGCGCGAAGGAGCAGCTATTTTTATATTTTTAAGATCGCGATAGTTGGTGACCATCGCTACACGCCCATTCCTATTCATCGCCATCCATGTACCCTTTGCTTCCAGGTCGCGGCCACCTAAAATTTCAGGATGGTCATCCCAATAATTTGCAGGTGCAGTTTTGCGTTGATAGAACTCATCGCGGTTAGCCGCAATGACGAGCTTGTAATGGGGATGTTGCTGAAGGGAAAGAAAAATCAGGCACATGAAAATCTGTAAATACTATTCTTCAAAAAGCTCCAGTTGATCTGGAAGTAGGGTAAACGATTTGCGGTGAAAGGGGGTAATGCCAAGCTCGCGTATTCCGTCACGGTGCTGAAGCGTTGGATAGCCAACATTTGTTTCCCAGCCATATCCAGGAAATTGCTTCGCCAGGCGTTGCATGTAGTCATCGCGATAGGTTTTAGCCAGCACTGATGCAGCGGCAATGGAAAGGTAAATCCCATCTCCTTTAATAATGCACTCGTGATTAACTTCAGCATACTTGTTAAACCGATTGCCATCAATTAATAAAAGCTCAGGCTTTTGTGTAAGCTTATCAATCGCCCTGTGCATGGCTTTGAAAGAGGCGTTTAAAATATTGATCACGTCAATTTCTTCGCAGCTTACTTCTGCTACTGCCCAGGCAATTGCATCACGTTCGATGTCAGCACGGAGCGCTTCGCGGTCTTCGCGACCAAGCTGTTTGGAGTCGTTAAGCTTTTTATGCTTATAATCCTTGGGAAGAATAACAGCTGCTGCCACAACCGGTCCAGCCAGGCATCCACGCCCGGCTTCATCACAGCCTGCTTCGATTAATGTGGGCGAAAAACTGGATAAGAGCATCGTACTGCAAAAATCAAGATTCGGGGTTCAAAATTCAAACGTATATTTGAAATATCTCCGAATTAATTGTGATCCCATCTATGAGCAATCCATGGAAAACCCGCTCCGCAAAAAAAATTTATGACAATAACTGGATTATGCTGGAGGAACATCAGGTGATAAACCCTTCCGGTGGACCGGGGATCTATGGGAAAGTACATTTTAAAAATAAAGCTATTGGCATTATCCCGTTAGATGAGCATGGTAACACATGGTTGGTTGGTCAGCATCGCTATACCTTAAATGAGTATACGTGGGAAATTCCGGAGGGAGGTTGTCCGCTTAATACACCTCCGCTTGATTCCGCCAAGCGCGAGCTGAAAGAAGAAACCGGAATTAGTGCTTCCAGCTGGCAGCAGATTATGCGGCTTCATACTTCCAATTCTGTAACGGATGAAGAAGGCTTCATTTTTCTGGCCGAAGGGCTCACCTTTGGTGAAAATGAGCTTGAAGACACAGAAGCCGATCTTGTTGTAAAAAAGCTTCCGTTTACCGAAGCGCTGGAAATGGTAATGCGTGGAGAGATTACCGACAGCCTGAGTGTAGCCGGGATATTAAAAGTAGCCCGTTTAAAAAATTTTTAATGCGCGCGGATTCAAGTAAATTCATCCTTTACCTAAGCTGTTAATATGAATGCAGATGCCCGCCCGGTTCGTTTTTCGCAAACAACTATTACCGAGTTGATGATCCCATCGTACGCTAATTTTGGCGGAAAAATTCACGGTGGGATTTTACTTTCGCTCATGGACAAAGTTGCGTACGCCTGTTCCAGCAAACATGCCGGAACATATTGCGTTACCGTATCGGTTGACAGTGTGGATTTCCTTCAGCCTGTTGAAGTGGGTGAGCTTGTTTCTCTCCACGCTTCGGTAAACTATGTAGGAAGATCTTCATTGATTATCGGAATTCGGGTAGAGGCGCTTAACGTTAAAAGCAATGTTACCAAACATACAAACTCATCGTATTTTATAATGGTGGCCAAAGGGGATGATGAAAAGCCTGCAGAGGTGCCCAAGCTTGTCCTCGAAAGTACAGAAGAAGTAAAGCGTTTCATCGAAGCCATGCGCATGAAAGAAATCAGGGCCAAAGTGAAGGAAGAGATGGATGATGCCCGTTCGCACATTGAAGTAACCCGGGCAAAAGATATTCTGAAAAACGAACGTTGTATTATTTCGCTGGCGAGTTAAGATGAAAATACTTCGCACCCTTCATACGGGATATGGGTTTGTTGTTTTTACCATTCTCTTCTTTATTTTCTTTCCGTTCTTTCTGATCCCAATCGCTTTTCCTGCTGCATACAAGCTTACTGGAATTATAAACCGGCTTTGGGCTTATTGGTTGTTTACATTAGTAGGGATTCACTGGAAACGGGAAATACGCGGTAAGCTTGATCCTGCCAGGCAATACATTTTTTGTCCGAATCATTTTTCCTATATCGACATTGCTGCAATGGGACTCAATCCGGTCAATTCAATTTTTGTCGGGAAAAGTGCAATGGAAAAAATTCCGTTGTTCGGATATATGTATCGCAAGCTTCATATTACCGTTGATCGCAGTAAGCTTTCCAGTAAATATAGCTCTTATACAAAATCGCTCAAGGCACTGGATGACGGAAAAAGCCTGATGATTTTTCCGGAAGGCGGAATCATAAGCACCAACCCTCCGCACATGAGTCGGTTTAAGGACGGAGCTTTTCGCCTGGCGATTGAAAAACAAATCTCTATTGTGCCGGTAACATTACCTTATAATTGGATAATTTTGCCCGACACAATGCCCATGCTCCTGCACTGGAAGAAGCTTCACCTTGTGTTTCACGAACCCATCAATCCTTCTGAATACACCTCAATGGATGTGGAGACGTTGAAAAATAAAGTGTACGGAATACTCGACCAGGAGCTAAAGAAATTTAATACATGAAAATCACGCGTGAATTACTTGATAAAATTGCCCATCTCGCCCGGCTGGAGGTTAAGGAAGAAGATGCGGAAAAAATGATGTCGGACATGAGTGCGCTGGTTACATGGGTAGAAAAGCTCAACGAAGTGGATACACAAGGCGTTGAGCCTCTAACGACTATGTCTCACGAGGTGAACACACTCAGAAACGATGAAGTAAACACACCACTGACCCATGAGGCAGTTCTCAAAAATGCTCCACTGAAAAATGAAGATTATTTCAGGGTACCCAAAGTACTGGAGTAGTTACTTTTTAGTTTTTCAAGATTCTAGACCTCAATTAATCCTTAATCATGCGCTCTTTTTTCTTTTGGAACACGTGGAATAAAGAATACCGTACGCTTTGGTATGTTCTCATGGCGTTTTTTATTGGAAGCATTTTATTCATGTGGTATGGCTACACTCAGGCCCCCGAGCGATTAACGGAATGGAATAAGTACCAAGAGCAAAAAACAAGCGAAGGTGTAGCACATGTTTTTGAAGTTGGCAACTTTGAATTTGTAATCCCGATCGACTCTTACGCTACGTTTGAATATTTCAATGCCGGACCCTTACAGATCAGCACAGTTCCTTCACGCATTTTCGTTGTCACACTTGTGTTGATAG
>CAZHQP010000013.1:0-11411 GCA_964534735.1 uncultured Roseivirgaceae bacterium | reverse complement strand
TTACAGATCAGCACAGTTCCTTCACGCATTTTCGTTGTCACACTTGTGTTGATAGGCATTTTGCTTTTCAGTGTTATCACAACGTTCTCCAGGTTTTGGTACTTTGTCGGAAGCGCATTATTCATTCTTTTTATCATAAGTCTACGACTGGATGTGCTTGAGCTTTTTGGATTCAGAAATCAGGTTGCCACAGTTATCACGGTTATTGTATTCATAGCAGTAAGTTTTTACTTTAACGCATTTAACACAGCTGCAGGATTTACGGTCCGATTATTGACTTTTTTATTGCTTACGCTTATCCTCGGAGGCATCATTTACTTTAGCTCTGGAGTTGAGTATCCCATGCTATACCTCGCAGTTAGCGGATATATACCCGGTTTAGTCCTTACGGTAATTTTCATTTTCATGATGGCGCATGAGATAATGGCCGGGTTCGTCTATCTCACAAGCCAAAGCACAACAAGTTCAAAAAGCCTGCGTCATTTTGCAATTATCAGCCTGATCTATCTGGTCAATCTGGTTTTAGCGTACATGAACGAAACAAATCTGATCGAATGGAATTTCATTTTCATCAATCTATACATGTTGTTTACCATTTCAGGTGTACTGGCAATTTGGGGTTACCGAAAACGAGAAGCCTTATATGAAAACATTGTTTCTTTCAATCCGCTTGGCGCATACTTCATTATCGGGCTGGGTATTGTTGCGTTCACGACTACAGCCATGTTTCTGGGCATATATAACGATACCGCGTTAAAAATTATCCGGGATGTTATCATTTTCAGTCATTTAGGATTTGGGGGAATTTTCCTGCTGTACTTCACATCCAACTTTATCGGGATGATGGCTGCCAACAAGAATGCCTACAAAGTACTGTACAATCCAACCAGCATGCCGTATGCAACGTATCGCATTGCCGGGCTTATCGCCACGTTTGCCTTTATCTTTTACTCGCAATGGAACACCTATGTTTATTTTGGCACAGCCGGTATTTACAGTAGCATGGGAGATGTCCAGCAAGTAATGGGCAAAGCTTCTGTGTCAGAGTCATACTACCGGCAATCCAGGTCATACGCTGTAAAGAATTTCCACAGCAATTATATTCTGGCAAGTATGGCCACTGAAAATAACGATCTTGAAAAAGCACACACATATTATAACGCTATAAACTGGACACAGCCCACTGAATCATCCTTCATCAACGATGCAAACATTTACCTGCTCGAGAGTAAGTATTTAAGCTCTTCGTTATTATTGGAGGAAGGCTTACGAAACTTCCCGAAATCCGGTGTGATCAAAAATAATCTCGGTTATTTCTATCTGAAACAGCAACTCAATGATTCTGCATTTCTGTTTTTTGATCAGGCTCAAAAAGATGCTGTTGCGGGAGAAAGCGCAGCAATCAATGTCAGCGGACTTTTTGCGGACTTAGAAATTCCGATTAATACGGATTCCCTGGTTAATTCCGCTGGTAATGCTTCCAATGCAGTTTTGAGTAACGCATTTTTAATTGCAACCCACCAGGGGAAGTCATTAACAACAGCAATCGATCCGCTTAAAAACAAGCAGCTTGATCTGTATTCCGCCACCCTACTCAATAATTATATAGTCAACCGGCTAAAGGAAATTGACACAACGTTCATCAACAAAGCTCTTAAACTTGCCGAAGATTCAATTAACACTGATTATTCAGAAGCGTTAAAAGCAACTTTATCACACGCCTACTATTATCAAAACAACGTGGCTAAAGCCTTTTCACTGATGGGTGAAATTGCTTTCATCACGCAGTCTCTGCAAGGCAAATTCAACTACACGATGGGATTATGGGCGCTTGAACAGGGCAATCCGAAGCTTGCGGTAAAGTGTTTCGCTTTTTCAGTTGAAAAAGATTTCAAGGAAGCCAAAACCTATAACGCAATCGCACTGGCAGAAGCCGGGATGAAGGAGGAAGCGCTTGCTGCTTCACAAACATTAATTGAAAGTGAAAGCCGAAGCGACCAGCAAATAGGCAACCAATTAAAAAATGTGCTTACTGTATCCGCTTCAGATGTTCTGAAACAACCGGATCTTCAAAAATATCAATATTGCCGATACCGGATTGGGTTACGAGATTCTGTTAGTTTCAATCAAATTGTGAATACGGTTGAAAATACAAATTACAAGGCACGCAGTCTCTGCAAGGCAAATTCAACTACACGATGGGATTATGGGCGCTTGAACAGGGCAATCCGAAGCTTGCGGTAAAGTGTTTCGCTTTTTCAGTTGAAAAAGATTTCAAGGAAGCCAAAACCTATAACGCAATCGCACTGGCAGAAGCCGGGATGAAGGAGGAAGCGCTTGCTGCTTCACAAACATTAATTGAAAGTGAAAGCCGAAGCGACCAGCAAATAGGCAACCAATTAAAAAATGTGCTTACTGTATCCGCTTCAGATGTTCTGAAACAACCGGATCTTCAAAAATATCAATATTGCCGATACCGGATTGGGTTACGAGATTCTGTTAGTTTCAATCAAATTGTGAATACGGTTGAAAATACAAATTACAAGGCAGTAATATTACTCGAAATGGCGCAGCGTCAGTTTAATGCCGGAAGCACACGCTCTGCCATTCGTTACTTTAATAAGCTTGAGGGCATTCGCTTCACCGATAAAAATCTGAATGATAAGATCAATCATTTTGAGCTTGAGCTGTTAGCCTCGCGAAACGAGCTCCGATTGCTTGCTACAAAAATTAATGAGGGAATTTCTTTTCCTCAGGAGAAGCAGCTTCATAAAATGCTGTATACAGCGTTAATCAGTGAAGCCAGCGGGGATACACTTACAGCTAAAAAGAATTACGACATACTTGCAGTCTACAATCCGTTTTTTGAAGAAGGTGTGATCGCGGCTGCACGTTATTTTAAAGATCATTCGACTGACCGGCTTAAAGCTTATTCAATCCTTGCCGAAGCAAAACAGATTAACCCGGGATCCATGCGGCTGATCATGGCGTACATTACCGAAGCTACCCGGATCGGGTTTGATGATTTTGCAGCTGATGCATACGAAGAGTTAGAGCTGATTCGTGCGCAGGAGAAGTAACTACTTTTTCTTAGTCTTGTTTTTTTTCTTTGCCTTTTTATCGGCTTCGCGTTTAGCACGCTTATCGATGGCAAGATTCTCGCGCATGGTTTTCCAGTAATCCGGGCCGTAGTCGACAAAAATTTCAGATCCGGGTTGGATATCTTTCGTTGACTCAATGTAAGCCTTCAGTCCATCAACGGAATATTCTGCATTATTGTTAAGTCCTTTAACCCGAACAAATCCTTTCGCATCATTCGCGTAGCGGGCCAGTGGTTTTTTTGTCGGCAGTGCGTCAATTACATGATAGCGTTTGACGTAAAAAATGTATCCGTTTTCACCATCATCTTCCTTCACCTCTTTCCAGGTAGTGATCCGGCCCTTGTACTCAACGATGCGCTCGCCTTTCGGGATGAAAACTTTTGTGAACAGACCTTTGCCTGCGTTGGGCAAAGTGGATTTCTTAACAACTAAATTTTTTTCAAACAGTGCCATGTAGTCCTAAAAAAGTGAGCAAGATAAAGTTTGAGCACATAACTGCAAAAACCAGTCCGGGAATGATTACAGGAAAGAAAGTACAATAAGCCTGATGCTTACCAGGATTACCACTACACCCACAACAACCATCATTTTCCTTACGTGCAGCTTTCGGGTAAGATGAGCCGCAATAGGAGCAGCAATAACCCCACCAAGTATAAGACCGGCAATGATCTGAAAGTATCCGATTCCGATGGCCACAAAAAAAGTTATCGAGCTCGAAAATGAAATAAAGAATTCTGCCAGATTAACAGATCCAATCGTATATCGGGGATTTCTACCTCGCGCAATGAGCGTTGTTGCCACAATCGGGCCCCAGCCTCCGCCCCCGATGGAATCCATAAATCCGCCAAAGGCTGCAAGTGCGGGAACATTTTTAGTCTTACGCTTATTCTTCACAACCTTAACTGCTTTTATGATAATGATGACGCCCAGAATAAGCGTGTATGTAGCTACGATCGGGCGAAGAATGTAATTGTACGCCTCAAAGGATGAAAGCAAATATGCACCTGTAACAGCACCTAAAATCCCTGGAATAAGTAGACTTTTAAACAATTTTTTATTGACGTTCTGGAATTTAAGATGTGATAATCCTGATACTCCGCTGGTAAAAATTTCGGACGCGTGAATACTTGCACTTGCGGCAGCTGGTGATACCCCAAACGACATTAAGAAAGTGGAAGCACTAACGCCATAAGCCATCCCCAACGATCCGTCAATCATTTGTGCGATAAAACCTCCCAGAACAAAAATGAAAAATTCCGGACCCATGTTATTCCAGACTGCTGCTCCCTGATCTTTGATCTCATCAAAAAAGAAAATACAAACTGTCAGTATCATACCCGAAACTAAAGTGAGGATAAACACCTTCTTTCCGTGAATGCTTCTTTTCTCTTTGACGTCCTCAGAAATTTCTTCCTGGTATTTCGATTCAATTGTCATTACTTCTAAAGTCAAGATTATGGAAAACAAAAAGCCGGATTCCATCGATATGCCGGAAGGTTGCAGGCTGCGGAAGCTGCTGGAAAATATTTGTATAGCCTATATGCGCATTAAGCTGCTTGGTAAACTGATATCCAAAACCAACAAAGAAGCGATTTTGATCAAAGTAATTGTTCACAATCTCTGATCCGAAATTGATATGAAGCTCGTTATTGATAAAGAGAAAAGGTGTTCCGGCAACAACTTCTTTTCCTTTTAACGGAATTGTGAATGCCATTGCATACCGCACCCGGTAATTAAAGTTATATCCATCCGCTAACGTTCCTTCTTCAACTTTTCTGCGGAAACGTTCTTCCAACCTAACCCATTGCATGAGTACTAACCGGTTCTTCTTTTCGAACCATTGAACCTGCTGCCAGGGCCGGTGCTCAGGAATGTCAGGAACTGCTTCCGTTTGAGCATACTGTGTAACGTACGCGTAGCCTGCAGAAAGTCTCACATTATCGCGGAGATAATAGGTATAGGCCAGACGCGCGATGCTGACACTTGATTTCTTTACAAAATGATCAGTTAATCTCAACTGAAGATCCACCCAAATCCCAGACCGCTCAGTTAGCCGGGTTTGATTGAAGTAGCCGAGCCACGTTTGCTCCAGATACTCAGTTTGTTTTTCCTGCGCCAGGGAAAAAATGGGAAGAAGAATTATTAAGAGAGTTATAAATTTTTTGATCATCAATTAATGTTTTGGTTTAATAAAGTTCTGCTCAGTTCGTACGCCTGTTCGCCAATTTCCTTTGCTGCAGTGCATTCAAATACCGCAGCTCTGCGAAGCGCACCCAGCGTGAAAATATTTTTCGCACCTTCCTTACATTGCAATGCACCCAAATCGTCCGTTTCAATTCCCAGTCCATTGCTGTCCGCGATCATGTACCCTCGCTCCATAAGCTTTTTCAGTAACGAGTCGGAAGTAAGTGAAATATTCTGCTGGAGGCCTGAACTATTCAGCAAATAATTTGCTTCAAGAACCTGTGTTTCTCCTGAATTAGTGATGGTAAGCTGAAGCGCATCACCGATTGTTTTTACTTCCTGGATTCTGCCCTTCAATAATCTAAATCTTCCTTCTTCTACAGCTTGCGAAAGCTGATCTAGAATAACTGCCGGGGCGCGATGCCGATGAATCTCCCAATAAGGCTTAAGATGCCTGATAAATCCTGTCTTACTTTTTGCACTTAGTGTTTCCCATAATTGAGGTACCTGGGTGCGAATTCTGTCGATTAAATCGCGCCAGTCCAAACCTTTTTCATGATGTTTCCTATAATATGCGCGGATAGATCGCAGTAAAGCATTGATATCAGAGGTTGGCTCTACGTTATACTCAGGAAAAGCATAAGATTTATACTGCGCATGAGGCAAAGGCAACAATCCTCTCCTGGAAAATGCAGTCAGTGTTAAATTTTTCCCGCTTCTCAGCAGACTAACAGCATGGTCCAGCATGGTGAGACCGGTACCAATTAGTATAACATGATCATTTGTTTTTAACTGATCCTGATAGCGAAAGCTCCACGGATTAGACTGGTAAAGACCTGAAAGCTTTACATCAAACCCTACTGAAAAAGGATCCTGGGGCGCAATAATTCCGTTGGCTACAACTGCTCGGCTAACCACATAGGTATGATTTTTTGCTGTGATCACATGCAGTGTGCCTTCATTCTTAATGATGTCCCTTACTTCATCCGTAATTACGCGTACTGTCACATGCCTGGCCTTATCAATACTTTTTTGAAAAACTTCCTTCAGGTACGTACCGAAATGAGAACGCTGAACAAATTCGTTCGGCAGAATCTTGTTGCTCACGTTAAAAAGCAGCCACTGATAAAATTCATCAGACTTATGATGATGCAGGCTCATCCGGTTAGCCGGAACATTCAGCAGTTGACCTTCCGTTGAAGCCCGATAGGCAATACCGCGAGAAAGCTGGTGATAATCTTTTTCAAAAAGATATATTGTCAACGGATACGCGTCTTCCTGCAACAGGTAATGTGCAAGAAGTGTTCCGCTAAGTCCGCCTCCGATTATTGCAATATCCATTTGTAAAAGCTTGTAAGTTAAGGATTAAAAAGTCCGGGTAAATACGACTCCCGGCTTTCTTACCCTCAATATGCATATCGCAACGTTATACCATACGTTTTCGGATCGCCCAAAACCCCGGCATAATGACCGGCATTGCCACCTGCAGGCAATAGCTGCTCATAATAATCTTTGTCGAGCAAGTTACGCGACCATAACGAAAAGGATAATCCGCTGGATACCCGAAACCCAACTCTCGCATTAACCAACGCATACTCATCAATATTCAGATAGACTGAAGGTGACGGACTGGAAGAAAAATCAGAGCGGTAATATGTATCAAGCGCCATAAAAAACTTACCGGCCTGCCGGAAAAAGTTCACCGGTGTGGTGAACTCACCTCCTACCGAGCTTGCCCATTTTGAAATTCCCGGAAGCCGTTCACCTGAAATATCTTTAAATGCAACCTGGGTGGTTACACCTTCTACAACAGTGGTTGTTCCGGTTTCTTCGAGCGGAAGCGGGGCATTTGTAAACTTAACATACTTGCCATCCGTGCAGGCAACAGACCCATAAAAGCTAAAATGCTTACTGATGCTGATGGACCCATCTATCTCCACTCCCTGAACCTTCACTTCTTCGGCATTAGCAATGTATCCCCGGTTTACACCCAATTCAGGAGATTGAACATTAGTCTGGTAATCTTTAATGTTTGTGTTGTAGGCCGTAATGTTCAATTTAGAGAAACTGGTAGGCAAAGCTTTAATTCCAACTTCAAAATGCTTTACATCTTCAGGTTTTATAATGGCCAGATCGGTTGCCGGTGCACCATCGATGGTTGGAAGTCCGGCAACGTTTACACCTACAGGCTTGTAACTGGTTGAATACGTAGCGTACGCATTAACCCTGTTATTTGCTTTGTATGAAAGCGTAATATTATAGGTAAAATTATTCTCATCGGCATCCGCTACATAATACTGATTATTGTAAACACCATTTTTAAATCCTTGCAGGATTGTCTTTTCCGCTTTTGTCCCTTCGTATGTAGTCGTATCCAATCCGCCATAGGCAGTTCGGTTATAGCTAACATCTTTCTTATCGTAGTTAAAGCGAATTCCAGGCAATACATGCAAACCTTCTACGATCTCCCAATCCACATTAGCGAATATTGCTGCGCTTGAAGATTTAATAGAAGCTTTTGTGTTGATTCCATACCCTTCAAAAAGACCGGGTGTTTGCCATAATGGGCTCGTTGAGCTTTGTGAAAAACGCCATTGGGCCGAACCTGATTCTTCTGTACCATTAATTTTAACTTCCTGATCAATATAGAACACCCCAATTACCCCGCTTACGCGTGAGGATAGTTCTCCGGCATACCGAATCTCCTGCGACCAGTTTCTGTGCTCAGCAGGATTCTGTGACTTTGAAAGCGCCTGCAAACCGGTAAAGTCTCGGTCGTTAGATGGATCCCAGTTCCAGTAACGCCATGCAGTAGTTGAGGTTAATGTGCCCGGTCCTATTTCCGTATCTAGGTTAAGTGAAACACCACCCAGCTCATTACCTGATCTCCATGGAGTATCATGATCAATTTTACGATCGAAAGCATTCTTACTTGGCAATGAATAATCAAGGTCGGCTATGATCGCATCAAACTGACGGTAATCAGCACGTTTTGTTTTTACCACTCCTGCTACCACTTGCGCGTACCCATCAGGATGTTGACTTGATGCATCCGCTGATAATGTAATAGAAGTTGTTGCGGATGGTTCAAATAATAGTTGTGCACGCGCACCCAGATTGTTAATATCATTTGTGTACTTGCCCGTGCTTACATTCTCAATTGTACCATCCCGTTGTGTGCCCGAGAAAGAAACACGCGCTGCCAATTTTTTATTTAGTGCCCCGGTTATTGAGCTTTTCGCCTGAACATATCCATAATTTCCATAACTCAGCTCAAAATCAGCGCCCGGGGTAAAACTTGCCTTGCGTGTTGTAATGTTGAACGCACCTGACGTAGTGTTCTTGCCAAATAACGTTCCCTGAGGTCCGCGTAAAACTTCTATCCGTTCGATATCAATAAAATCGAGGGTTGCTGCAGCTGGCCTGGCATAGTAAACTCCATCTACATAAAACCCCACGCCCGGATCAAGACCATCATTTGTAAGTCCGAAGGGTGATCCTAATCCACGGATGTTAATTCCGGTGTTCCGCGGGTTCGATGAATAAAGCTGTACAGATGGAATAAGCTCTTTTAAACGGTTAACATTAAAAGATCCCGATTGTTCAACCGTCTCTCCGCTTAAAACAGAAATCGGAATCGGAACATTCTGAGCTACTTCATTTCTGCGCCTGGCAGTAACCACCACTTCAGAAAGCAAGGCATCTTCCACAAGAACAAATTCAATTGATTTATCTGAAGCGAAATTAACCTGAACTTCCTGAGGCTTAAATCCTACAGAGCTGATTCGAACAAAAACAGGAGACTCAGCAGAAAAACTGAGTGTAAATGCACCGTTTATATCGGTTACTGCATGAACATTCGTACCTCTGATAACAACGTTAGCCTGTTCAACAGGCGCTCCCTGACTGTCTTTAACCACACCCGAAAGTGTATGCTGGGCTTGAGCTAAAAAGCCGATTAAAAATAGGATTAGGGTAAGTAAAAATCGATTCATGTGATGGGTTCGGCTATGATTTAAAACCCAAATATATTAATACCCTACTAATTCAATAGATTTTATATAGATTAAAATAAAAAAATAACCCTGTCGTTGAGTTAGACAGGGTTGCAATCGTTTAAAGAGGTTTTCTCAAATACACATTCCCGTACTTTGATTCGAAACTGTAGCGGGGTCCTGTACCGGGTTTAACCGATATTTGGGTGTGAAAATCGCCAGACTCAGCGCCACTGAATTTAACATCCAGATTCGAGTAGATCTCTCCATAGCCTGTCCCGGCAATTAATTCTCCGGTAGTTTTCGTTTGAACAACAACGTCCACTCCCCCATAGGTTGCATCAACCGTAAGCGGGCCGGTAAAATCTCTCACCTCAACAATTCCGTATTTTGCTTCGATCTTTGTTTCCATGTTTCGCGGAATTTTTATTTCCAGTGTGATATCGATATCCACACCGGTTGATGTGAAATTAAAATCACGGCCATGTTCCTTTTTATATCTTTCAAAATCTTCCAGAGTCTTAAACGTCATTTTCTCTTCACCCCGGCTAATGGTGTATCGATGCGGAAGTTGTTTTATGTTTTTAACCCGGCCCTCTACAACCATCGTATTCCCGGAGAGTGATTGGGTTATCTCAAATGCATCATCATTTTCACCTCCATTGATGCTGACCTTACCGGTTATTGCGATCTCATTTTTTTCCCAGGTGCTAACTTTAATAAGCTCAGGATAGTCAAATTGAATTACAATTTTTTGGCCGGACGTTGTTGCAAAACTTTTAGTTACCGGAGTCTGGCCCGCCAGCGTTCCGGTAACTAAACTGAGTATTAAAAAGCTCAGGATTCTCATTTCTTACGGAAATAGATCTTGCCGTAATCCGAACGGAAGTCGATGTTCATTCCGCCTCCATTGATCTTGCCATTAATCCGATCGCTGTATTTAACCCAGTCGCCTTCTTTTTCCACCTCGATTTTAAAGTCTGGTGCCGCAAAGATCTCACCGTAAGAGGTACTCATTTTAATATTGGCTTTGATAGTAACTGGCATGGCAACGTCAACGTGTCCATAGATCGAAACGATGGAGATCGGGCCTTTTACATTCGCTCCGAATGTGGCGTCTATATTTCCGTGCACTGCCTTGATTGTAGCCGGGCCGGTAATGTTCTCAAGTTCAACGCTGTTATAGTTCGTAGAGACCTCAATTTCATTTTCCAGGTTTCTGAATGTTACATCACTTCCGTATTGCGAGCTGTACTCATAAGCAACGATGACACCTTTTGGAACCAGGATTTTTATATCGGGTGAGTTCATTTTCTTGAGTTGGCTTACCACTACCATCCCGTCCTTTTCCGAAACATTGATTCCGAGGCCGGTGTTGTCATCCAGTCCTGAGCCACTAAGTGCCCGAAGACCTTCTGTACGTTTATCTTTTTGTGTTTCACGGTCTCTCGATGAGAAAATGATCTCATTTCCTGAATGGCCTTCTACGGTTACCCGGCCGATATTGATCTGCAGCTTACCGCTGCTTTTCGCTACTTTGTATTCCTGTGCGGTGACGGTTAGTGTGATGCAAAGAGCAGCCACTCCCATTAATATTTTTTTCATTGTTTTAAATTTTATTTCTGTTTGATTTAATATAGCCATCGGATCAAAATTTCTCTCTGCAGTGAGCCAAGTGGATCTTACGAAAGTTTAAATATTCCTGAATACGCTTCATCTTTTACTGCCTTCAGATTTCTATTGTCTTTAGTCATTCGCTCAAGCTGCTTGAGCACGGTTTTCTCCTTCATCTTGACCATCTGCTGAATCAACGCAATCTGAATAACCGGGTCTTTTTGTGACGTGAGTGATTCGATCAATGCTTTGCGTACGTCTTTGTCGCTGCTGAATTTACCCAAAGCTTCCAGTGCAGCCAGACGCACATTCGTATTCGGATCGTAGTTCAATGTTTTCACGAGCACATTAACAATCTCATCATCTGGCTTGCTCATTTCATAAGCGACCGAAACACCCTGCATCCGCTGGCTTGCCGATTGATCGTTTTCCAGCATAGCCATCATAACGCGTTTATTCTCCTGAAGAATTTGCTTCATCTCCTCGAGCTGTGCCTGATTTTGTTGATCTTTATGAA
>CAZHQP010000012.1:0-21868 GCA_964534735.1 uncultured Roseivirgaceae bacterium | reverse complement strand
AGCAAGGTTACCTATACGGCTCAATTCAAAAGCGACTCGGTTTTTTACAGAAGCTATCCGAAGAAGATACGGTACGTTGCATTGGTCGTAACTCCGGATGCGCAAATCCCGCGTTACGTTACAATAGCGAATGGCGATGAGCTTGAAACAAAGTATGCGAAATTTTACCGGAATGCGATCCAGTTCAAGCTGGAAGATGCGTACTCGTACAAGGCTTTCTGGCAACCGCTGAAAGCAATACTCGGTTCGGCAACACGCGTTTATTTTTCACCCGATGGCGTATACAATTCCATTAACCCGAATACCTTATATGATCCGGAAACAAAACATTTTGTATTGGATGACATAGAGCTTGTTTTGGTAAGCAACACAGCCGACATTCTTCATCCTGCTGTTCCGTCTCCGTCAACACGTGCCGTGCTGGTCGGGTTCCCGGATTATAACCGGGCGGGAACATCTGGGAAGAATATGCAGCCTTCTGAATTCATGTTGCTGAAAAAGGATTCTGCACAGCGGTTCATGAGTGGTAACACAATCACCGAATTGCCCGGAACAAGAACAGAAGTAAACGCCATTGAAAGTCTGCTGAAGCCAAAGTTGGAGGTGATGAAATATATGTCGGGCGATGCATCCGAAGAAAAGATCAAAGCAATGGAAGCTCCGAAGCTGCTGCACATTGCCACGCATGGATTTTTTCTGGATGATATTTCCGGAGCCGCCAACGATCAACGCGGTGTAACGGGCATTGCGAATGCAACATTGGCTGCTAATCCGTTATTGCGCTCAGGTTTATTGTTTGCCGGTGCAGGCAAGACAATAACCGAAGGGCGGCAGGATAGTCAAACAGAAGATGGAGTGCTTACCGCATACGAAGCCTTGAACCTTAACCTCAATCAGACGGATATGGTTGTACTTTCTGCCTGCGAAACCGGCCTTGGACAAATCCAGACAGGTGAAGGTGTTTATGGCTTGCAGCGTGCGTTCCGCGCAGCAGGGGCACAATCGGTGCTGATGTCTTTATGGAAAGTTGATGACCAGGCAACGCAGCAGCTCATGACCGGCTTTTATAAAGAGTGGCTTGCCACCGGGAAAAAACAAACTGCGTTTCGCGAAGCGCAGCTTAAGCTTCGGCAGCAATTCGCGCACCCGTATTATTGGGGTGCGTTTGTGATGATGGGGCAATAGGTAACCTTTTGTTGGCAGACCTTCTCGGATGTTAGTTTGATGGATAAAATGACTTTAGAATACTTCCTTTTTCGTCTAAAAAGTCCAGGCTGCTTTTTCCGTTTTCTAAAACTTTAAGAACTATTCGTTTTATTCCAGTGCTGTCCATTAAAGCGATTTCTGAGGAGCCATCATTATTTCGCCCTACCCAAATTCTGTCAGGAGTTTTCTTTTCACCCGGACGACTATCGGAAATATTAAGCCCCGCAAATTTGTTGTCTTTATCGTTAACTCCAATTAAGTTAACTTCTTGTTTTGCTCCATACCGGTCGAAGGATAAGCTTACTCCTGAATTTACGACTTCTCCATTTTTATTTTTTGAACCAGAAAAGATTAGTCCGCCATTTTCAGTAGCCTCATCATTATAAAACAACATTCCGGCCTGAGGTCTCTCAACCTTTTCTACTTCTTTTCCATGTACAATAACTCCGGGGAGTTTTTTACTGTTTGAAATAATCATCCTTAGCGTGCCGTCAGGTTCAATAATTTTAATTTGCTGAGCCTGAATTGTGTCAAAATAGTTAGTTGGGTCCTGTTGTCGTAAGTAAGTGAATCCTAGAAACACCGTTGCACATACTGAGTAAATCAGTAAAATAGTCTGATTGTATTTTTTCATAAGCGTTAGGTTTTAATCAAGACGATTGCAACTGATTGATGTTACAGTTAACTTTTGAAGCACTGCAATTAATACGTTGATATAAATGACTGACATGATCCACTGATATTTTATCTAATGGTGAATCTTGATTTTTTTATATTTGATTTGCAGGCTTAATCCTTATGGCTTTCAAAGATCAATTAACCCGCATTCAGCGCAAGCTTAACCAGGCAAAGCAAAAAGATTCTGCTCTTGATGTATTCGGTGCGGATGAACACCAGTATGAATTAGGATCACCTGTTAGCATAGAGGAAGTAATCTGGTTTGAGGAATTTCACAACATTACCCTGCCGGAAGAATACAAAGCATTTATTACAATACTTGGCAATGGCGGTCCCGGCAGTTATGGCGGGGCAGGACCGTATTATGGCATTTATGAATTAGGCGACTTCGGCTATATGGAACCAGCCGCCAAATACATGGCTGAACCTTGTGTGATTGATTCGTCCATCACAGAGAGAAAATGGAAAACGCTCACTGCATTTCAAGAAAAGCTTGATCGCCATAGTCTGGAATACGAACGACAGTATGAGTTGCTGTTCAGCGGCCTCATGTTCATCGGCACCATGGGCGATTCCGGGCAAATAATGCTGATCCTGAATGGCCAGGACGCTGGGCGTGTTGTGTACGTCAACCAGGACCTTCACCCGCCAGTTGTAAGAGAAAAATTTCTCAATTGGTACGAAGCGTGGCTGGATGAAATACTTAGCACGTAATTGTTATCAATTTTTCAGCAGCTTGCGCGTCTCCAGCCCTTCGTTTGTTTTCAGAATCACAAGAAGTGTTTGTGAAGGCAGCTTCGATATATCGACAAAAAATGTTCTTTCACCTTCCGCATTTCCGGTAAATACTTTTTGCATTACCTGACCGACTGCACTGTACACAAAAATTTGTGCGGTAGTCGGGTTGCCAAATTTCACGGTAATGTTGGCAACACTTTTAGCAGGGTTAGGAGATACCTCCAGCGAATGAATGGGATCATGCGACTCATCGCCCGGTACGCCCGTGATAACGCGCGTATATTTATAGACTTTCTTGCCGGTCATGTAGGCCAGTTCATTGTTTACCTTGATAAACCGGTTATACGTTGCACCCACGGTTATCTTTTTCCAGGTTGTTCCGCCATTGCTTGTTTCAAATAAAGTTCCGTTTCCGCCTGTCCAGCCGTGGCGCGCATCGATAAAACCAACCATTTGGCAATAGAAGTACGCATTGTTTACAATAACCGTTTCCCAGGTTTGGCCGCCATCGTTTGACCGGATAATGCGTGTTGGGTTACCTTCTGTCAAAGCTTCAACTGCTCCATAAAAATGAATGTTGTCAGGGGTTTGAATTTTCCATATCCGGTCAGTGAACCCATGCGTCCGATATTTTTCTTCCCATGTTGCACCGCCATCATCGGTATACAAAACGATACCACCTTCTTCATCACTTTTCGATCCGGTTACGAAACCGTGATTGGCATCGATAAAGAAAACATCAATCAATGAATTTGCGTAGGCCGACATATCCGTATACGTCCATGTTAATCCTTTGTCAATGGATTTGATGAAAAACGCAGGCTCACTCCAGATGCCCACACCATAAATTGTATTTTCATCTGCTTTAGCAAGGCCGCAAACTCCTGCCGGAACGGGATCGATATTCTGAGCAACGTCTGTCCAGCTGGCTCCGCCATCCGTAGTCCGATAAAGCGATCCATCCAGTGATCCGCACAGCCCGATATTTTCATCAAAGAACTCAATGCTTCGTAAGTACTTGTTATTGATCAGCCCGGCTTCCGTCCATGTTTCACCGCCATCAATTGTTTTATGAACTTTAAAATTCCAGCCGCCTGCCGTCCAGCCAACATTGGCATTAATGAAAACCACATCATCGTATCGCGTAGCATTCGGAATATTCAGCGTACTCCAGCTTCCCTGTCCAAAACTGAGAGCCGAAATAAAAATCAGGAGGATAAATGCGTAAAATTTATTCATAATGTGGGGTTTATTGTCTAAGAGAACTCATTTGCAAACTAACAGAAAATCGCGATTATTTGTCTGACACATAAAGGGGTAAAAACGTTGCACAGCGTATATTGAATATTTCTCGCGGAGAACCAGAATTATGTACGAACTGTGTTATTGGGTGAAAGCGGCTATTGAACCAATTGCTCAAATAATTTTTCCAGCGCGGCCTGAGGGTTGCTGGTTAACCCCGGATGAACCTGTGAGGTTTGAACAATGGTGCTTCGGGTTGCGGTTAGCCATCGGAAGCGTTCCGCAATCGGCAGTTTACCAATCGGGCCGCTGTTTTCACCGCCCTTGCTGATGCGCTCGAAAGATTGAATGTATTCTTCCAGTTCATCGCACTCTGCTTTCGCGCACAGTGCTTTTAACCGGTCTTTATTAAGTGTAATTTTTGTTTGCAAAAATTTTAACGGTCTGCAATAGAGGATCACACCCACGTTAACGAACTCTTCTCGTTCAATACGGGGCACCACCCGGATGATGGCATATTCAAAAACGTGATTCTCTTGCATGGATTGCTTCGTTTACAAAAAAATCAGAATTCGCAAGACGAGTTGTTAAAAAACTCACATACGCCTTGCGGTGTTCTTCAATCGAGTTAAAGGAATGTTCTTCTGCCAGCCAGTCATCCGGAATGAGATTAACAATTGCCTGGATTACAGCTTCGGTTAATACCGGCTTGTATTTTTCATTTGCTTCTTTTAATTGAATTGCCAAAGGAAGGAGAACGTGATCCTTTATATTAGGGAATGGTCGTTCCGGATTTTGCCAGTCCTGCCATGTATGATGGAAATACAATGCAGCACCATGATCGATTACCCAAAGTTCTTTATGCCACCATAATAAATTCGTATTGCGGGCGGTGCGGTCCACATTGAGTAGCAAACTGTCAAGCCACACAATTTTAGAAGCGAGGTGTGTGTCAATTTTTGTCACTAATGGATCGTATGTAACCGCACCGGACAAATAATGAACGGCCAGATTTAGTCCAACACTGGCTTTGAGTAAATCCTGAATTTCTTCATCACCTTCAATTCTGCCAAAGGCAACATCGAGATTGGCAAACACCAGCTCAGGTACCTGTAAACCGATAGCCCGCGCAACCTCGCCACCGATAAGCTCGGCAATCAATGCGCGTTTTCCCTGGCCTGCGCCCCGGAATTTAAGCACATACATAAACTGGTCATCTGCCTCAACCAATGCCGGCAGTGAGCCACCTTCGCGAAGGGGTGTTATGTACCGGGTAATGTTAACATGTCTGAGTGAAATGGTCATCGGCTAAATTGCTTTTAAAAGTACGATTTTATGGGGAGATATAAGTTTGTGTTATTAAACTGTATAAGCTTTATAAAAAAAAGTTCAACAATCACCATTTCATTTTAAAATTTACCCTCGTTCATTCATCGTTACGGTCAGCTACTCATCATTCGGATTGCCCCGTTAATCCGTTTGCGGAAAGTTTTTTAGTGAATGTTAAAGGATAGTGGTATATTTAACATTCCAATCGATGAGTCACAGTTCCCCGTTTGCTGACCATGATTGTATGTTGAACGAAGCTGTTACGTGTGGGAACTAATCAGAAAAATATCAAGATTTTTTATGCAGACGATGATCTCGATGATGCATTCTTTTTTATGAATGCGATCAAAGAGATCGATCCGGCATACGGTGTAACGAGCTTCACTTCAGGAGTTGCCTTGCTGGACGGGCTTTCACTGGATGAAACGGACCATAACATTATTTTTCTGGATCTGAATATGCCGCAAAAGAACGGCATTGAGTGCCTTTCAGAAATCAGGAGTAATCAGGGCATAGCTGCAACGCCTGTATTTATCATTTCTACTTCCAACAATGAGCATTATAAATCTGAGGCATTTCAAATCGGAGCCAATGATTATATTGAAAAGCCATTTAGCTTCAAAACGTTAAAGCAGAGACTGAAAGAAGCTATTGAATCAACTCTGCCGGCTGCCTAATTAATTTCCTTGAGCTTTAAAAGCATTGAAAACCTTGACATTGTCAATCTGACCAATTGTGACAGTGAGCCGATCCATATCCCGGGATCCATTCAGCCGCATGGATTCCTGCTGGCAATTGACGCACACTATATTGTCAGGTATTGTTCTGCAAACATTACTGAAGCAGGATTTGATCCGGCAGCAGTTTTAAACCAGCATCTTTCCGCTGTACTTGATTCGGAATCCAAAACATTAATCCCGTATCTTGAAAACCGGGTTTTCGAAAGTGCCCAACCGCACATCTGCATGGTTCGGGGCAGTCAGTATAATATTGCGGCTCATGTCTCAGGGCAACATGTAATTCTCGAATTTGAATTGTTCTCTGATAAGAATCTGTCGTTACCGGATTTTTATCTCCAGACAAAAAAGTTTACCGATATTTTAAAACAGGCGGTCGGTCTGCAGCAGCTTTGTCAATCCATAACCGATGAGATAAAAATCCTCACGGGCTACGACCGCGTTATGGTTTACAAATTTGACGGGCACTATAACGGGGAAGTATATGCGGAATCGAAAAACCCGGAGCTTGAATCTTTTTTCGGATTGCATTATCCGCACACCGACATTCCGGTACAGGCGCGCGAGCTTTATCTCCGTAACCTCATGCGGCTGATCGTAGACATTAACTACAAACCTGTTCCGATCCTCACGCGTGATGCGAAAGCCTCTAATCAAAACCTGGATTTGGGTAATTCTGTTTTGCGAAGTGTCTCACCCATCCATATTGAGTATTTAAAGAACATGGGCGTAAGCGGAACGCTCACCATTTCTTTAATCCTGGAAGGCAAGCTTTGGGGATTGATAGCGTGTCACCATTATTCTGATAAAAACCTGGCGCATAATGTCAGGCTATCGGCATTGATGCAGGGACATTTTCTTACTTCCCAGATTCGCGTACAGGAAGTTGCCGAGGATTACCAGCTTCGGGTGCGACTCGAAAAGAGTTTTGATCGTTTTCTGGAAATCATTGACACTGACACCCTGTGGATCAGTGAAAAGATTGTTGGTGTGGAGCTTGCTGAGATTGCGGATGCCAATGGTGTGTGCCTGATTACGGAAGATCAAACGCAAACGTATGGAGATGTACCGGATAATTATGAGATTCTTCAGCTTGTTGAAAAGCTTACGGAAAACAAAGCTGAGCTTGTAACATCCGACAATATTTACCGCGATTTCTCTTTGAAACTTTCAAATGATGTTGCCGGGGTGATTTTTTACCGGATGGATGAAGTGAGCAGTGTGCTTTGGTTCAGGAATGAATTAAAGAAGGAGATCAAATGGGCTGGTGAGCCTGAAAAAGCAATTATAAAAAATGAGAAAGGGCTCAGTCCGCGTAAATCGTTTGATGTGTGGAAAGAGACGATCACAAATTTCAGTGAGCCCTGGAAAGATGCCGAGCTGACACTCACTGCACAATGTGCGTATGCGATTCAAAAACATTTGTCGTTCATCCATAGCAAAAAAATGGAGAAGGCGCAGTCTGTGCTGTTGAAAAAGCTATTGGCTGCAAATGAAGAACTTGAGAACATCAACTGGATCAGCACGCATGATCTGAAAGAGCCGCTCCGAAAGATTATGGTGTTTGCATCGCTGCTGCTTGATTCGGGAAAGTTCACGTTTGATCAAGAACCTTTTAATCTGATTGAGAAGATGTCTGCAGCAGCGAATAAAATGCAGAACCTGCTGGATGACCTGTTTGCGTTTTCAAAAGTAAAAAATGGCCAGTACGCATTCGAGCTTGTTAACCTTAATCATATTATTCAGGAGATTGTTACCGATAATCAGCAGCTCATTGATCACCATCGGGTAAAGATCATGTCTGATACGCTCCCGGATATATACTGCATTCCGGTATTGATCAGGCAGCTTTTTTCAAACCTCATTATAAATTCAATCAAGTTTGCCCGCGCAGGTATTCCTCCTGAAATACAGATCCGTTGTGTAGTTTCAGAACCACAAGCTGAAAATGCATTTTATGAGATTATCTTAAAGGATAATGGTAAAGGATTTGATAACAAGTATGCGCAACTGATTTTTCAGTTATTTCAACGACTCGATAAAACCATTGCAACTGAAGGTACGGGTATCGGTCTTGCGATTTGTAAGAAAATCGCAGAGATTCATAAAGGAACTATTACGGCAGAAGGAAAGCTGAATTCAGGCGCAGTGTTTAAAATTGTGTTGCCTCATAATCCTGCAACAATTGCGGAGTCCTGATTTTTTTTGACCCGGGTTTTAAACTTCGCGAATGTGCTAACGGATACGTTTTGTGTCGGAGCGTTCGATGAATATAAGAGTTTAGTTGAGTCCGAAAATTATTATATAGTAATCCAGCGCCAAACTCATTTCGATTTTTATAAATGATCTTTCCGCGTATCCAGCCGGTTGATCTTTTTATTTTCATGAACCTGGCTTTCTTCGATCTGAACATTCACCGCCTCATAAATTTTTGCGACAAGCTGTTCGAGTGTTTCACTTGTTTTGATGAGGCCGGTAAGCTTTTCGTTTACACTGATCAACTGAGACTGGCTGAATTCTTTGTTGAGCTCAGCACGTATTTCATTATCTGACATTTCTTTTAGCTTCATAATATAAAATTTTTAATGACTCTGTTCACTTTCTATCTGATCGAATTGGATCCGGTTGTTACTAACTTTTAATCCGTTTACGGTAAAATGAAATTCACCGTTCTGCTGTTCTACTTCGATTTTGTAAATGTTCTCGTTTAGCCTGTATTGTACCCGAAATGACGTCCAGTCCTTCGGGATTTTCGGCTCGATCACCAATGAATTACCTTCACGCTTTATTCCCAGGAAAGATTCTGTAATCAACTGGTACATCCATCCGGCTGAGCCGGTGTACCACGTCCAGCCGCCCCGGCCGGTATGGGGCGCTACACCATAAACATCTGCAGCCATGACGTATGGTTCTGCTTTGTATATGGCAATATCTTCTGCTGTTTTGCCATGATTGATCGGATTGATCAGGCTTAACAGCTCAAACGTTTTCTCACGATCATTCAGCTTGGCAAAAGCCATCACCATCCAGATTGCCGCATGGGTATACTGTCCGCCATTTTCACGAACTCCCGGAACATATCCTTTAATATACCCCGGGTCCATATCTGCTTTATCAAAGGGAGGCTCCAACAGCTGAATCAATCCCTTCTCACGATTGATCAGATATTTATTGGCAGATTGCATGGCGGTTTGAATGCGGTCCGGTTCACCCGCTTCTGATAACACTGACCAGCTTTGCGCAATGGCATCAATCATACACTCACTGTTCAGGTGTGAGCCGAGCGGTGAGCCATCATCAAAGTAGGCGCGCATGTACCAATTGCCATCCCAGGCGTGCATATTAATATTACGTTTTAATGACCCGGCTTCCGTCTCGCACAGCTTTATAAAATCATGATCCTTTTTAAGCTCTGCAATTTTTTTAAATCGGTTAAGAATATCATACAGGAAGAAGGCAAGCCATACGCTTTCACCTTTTCCGTGAATCCCAACCATGTTCATTCCATCGTTCCAGTCACCTGAACCGATCAACGGAAGCCCGTGCTCACCAAATCGCAATCCGTGCTGAATGGCAACTTTGCAATGTTCATATAGCGTTGCACGTAAATCAGAAGTAACGGGCATATCGTAATATGATTCTTCACCAACGTTCAGCGATCTTCCCTGCAAGTATGGGATAACTTCTTCCAAAATTCCGGTATCCTGGGTTGCCGTTACATATCTGCTCGTTACAAACGGCAGCCATAAATAATCATCCGAGCATAATGTGCGTACACCCCGGCCAAGAGGAGGATGCCACCAGTGCTGAACATCGCCTTCCTTAAATTGGCGCGAAGCACTTAGCACGATTTGCTTACGGGTGAGCTGAGGCTGAGCATGCATTAATGCAAGCACATCCTGCAACTGATCGCGGAAACCATACGCACCACCGGATTGATAGAAACCACTGCGACCCCACAACCGGCACGCGAGCACCTGGTATTCGAGCCAGCCATTCACCAGTATATTAATTGACTGATCGGGTGTTTCGACCTCTATTGCACTCAGCGCTTTTTTCCAGAAAGTCTTAACATTTTCAAGAACACTGTTCGATGCCTGACTTCCCTGGAACCGTTTGATCAATTCAATCGCATCACGCATATCTTTTCCGGCCCCTAACCGGAACGTAATGATATGCTCGCGATCGTTCTCGAGTTCAAACGGAACCTGTATGGCTGCGCACGGATCAAGACAGGCACCCGCTTTTCCGGAAAGCTTAACGCGCGTCATGGCATCCGGATTCTTTAGTGTACCGTTACGGCCCATGAACTCCGTGCGATCGGTTGTGTATTGAAACGTGGTCTCATCCACATCCAGGAATGTTACCCGATTGTTGAATTCCGAGTTGTACGGATTTTTTGCCATCAATGCTCCCGTATTGCTTTCAAGCTCGGTTACAACATGGAACGCTGATTTAGGGCGTTGTCCACCCAGCACCCATTCTGCATAGCCTGTTGCAGAAAGCATGCGCTTGCGACCAGAGCTGTTGCGCATTTTAACTTTAACAAATTTTACGGATGCTTCTGTGTCAACGTAAACGGTTACTTCTGAATGAATGCCTTCTTCGGTATGTTCAAAGATCGTATACCCGAATCCATGACGTGTAATGTATGATCCGTTATTTACAGGTAACGGCATTGGTGACCAGAACTTACCGGTTTCCTCGTCACGTAAGTAAAATGCTTCCCCGGTTTTGTCTGATACCGGATCATTATGCCACGGTGACAACCTGAATTCGTGCGCATTTTCGAACCATGTGTAGGATGATCCGCTTTCAGAAACGATCGTTCCAAAATTCTGATTCGCGATAATATTAACCCAAGGGAGCGGAGTTCGCTGATTTTCAGAGGTGTTGATAACATATTCTTTACCGTCTTTCGAGAATCCGCCAAGCCCGTTAAAGAAATTCAGATTTTCATTAGAAGTCATGGAGTCCTCAGTCAATGATGCTTCAACTTCGATCGGTTCAATCTTTGGGATAACAGGTTTTGCAATTGTTTTTCTATTAACCTGATCGGCAAGTGTGCCTCGCGAATCAGAAATGATAACCCGTGCTACGGTTTGAAGAAGAATGAGATCTTCGGTCGGGATTTGATCTGCAGCGCGGACAAAGATCCTGCCTGGCTTTTCGGAGGTAGTAATGGTTGCACTGCCGGCAATCAAATTCTGAATCTGATCCTGAAGTACCTGACGATATCCGCTTGGATCTTCATTGATGATTACCAGATCAACAGCGAGGCCTTTGAGATTCCAGTATGCCTGTGCTTTCACCATCTGCCTGGCCAATGTGATGTTCTCGTTATCCGATACCTGTAATAATACAATCGGCAAATCACCGGAAATAGAGTAACTCCAAAGTGCGGATTGCCCGCGCTGATTTTTAAGTACAATATTCTTGTTTGCCCGCAAGGCAGGATTCGCATATAATATAGAACTAGCCAGTCTCCCATAAAGCTGGGCATCTGATTCGGTAGCGCCAATTTGACGCAGTACCACCTGGCTATGTGTCCATGATAATTCAAAAGCGCGGTCGCGTAAATGTTTATCCTGGTATTTATCAATAAGTGTCTGGTTTGCCTCGCGCGTTGACGCGATACCCGTTACGATATCAATTGTTGCAGTTTCGCCCGGAAGGATGGATACCCGATATTGAATGGAAACAATCGGGTCCAGAACAGAACCTTGTGAGCCTGATAAAGCTTCTTGTCTGTCAAGCGATGCGGGATTAACAAGCGTATTACCCCGTCCGATAAACTTATTGCGATCAGTTTCGTATGAAATTGAATTTGTTCCGGTGCCGTTAATTTTGGCGAGGTGGAACATCCAGGGCGGCTGTTCATCTTTGGAGCGCGCACGTCTTGAACAGATAATCGCATTCTGATGTTCATTGATCTCCGTTTGAATAAACAGATTACTGAATGCCGGATGTGAATTATCGGCAGCGGGCATGGCCATTACCACTTCACCATAACTGGTTAGTTCCAGGTTTCGTTTTGTTTTGGAATGGTTGATGAAATGAATGCGTCTTACCTCCACATCATCTTCCGGTGAAACAATGACTTCAGTATACGTCTCAATTTTATGATCGCGTCTGCGGTACTCAACTCGCCCTTGGGAAAACACGGCTTCGTAATGATCGGCTTTTTTAAGTGTGGGGTGGTGCGTGTTCGACCAAAGCTCATTTGAGTCGAGATCGCGAACGTAACAAAATGTTCCCCAGTTATCAGCAGTTGTATCTTCTCTCCAGCGGGTGAGCGCAATATCTTTCCAGCGACTGTACCCGCCACCGGAGTTGGTGAGCATAACGTGATACCTTCCGTTCGAGAGCAATTGAACTTCAGGAATTGGTGTTTCAGCGGTATTAATCACACGGATATCAGACACTGTTGCTACAGGTGAAGGATTTTTTTCTTCCGATGATCCGGAATAGTACCCGATCGTTTTAGGAACCTGCTCTTGTAATAATAAGAGTGCAGTCTGGAATTGCGGATCGGCCTCAAATCTTTTCTGCATGGGCTGGTTCAACAATAAATATGCAAGTGATAATAAGCTCATGCCCTGATGGTGCGCCATGAAAGTCTGGATCACTGCATGTGATTGCCCGCGCGACAACCGGATAGGAGTGAAGTCCACTGCTTCATAAAAACCATACCGCCCTTCAAAGCCTTTTGATTTCATGCGCTGCAAATTTTCATAAGCTGCGTGCGGGTCCACCATCAAAGCCATCACTGTCGCGTATGGTGCAATTACCAGGTCCTGACCTAAGCCTCTCTTAAAGCCAAGTCCCGGTACACCGAACGCTCTGTATTGATAGGTAAGATTACTATCGACAACATTGTAGCATGATTCTGAAATACCCCATGGAACATTTTGCTGCGCTCCGTATTCAATTTGTTTTTTCACTGTACCGATAGCCATTTCATCCAGCAGCGTGTTTTCATAATTCGGCATCACCAGCATCGGCATGAGATACTCAAACATCGATCCGCTCCAGGATAATAACACCGGAGATAGAGTAACTCCAAAGTGCGGATTGCCCGCGCTGATTTTTAAGTACAATATTCTTGTTTGCCCGCAAGGCAGGATTCGCATATAATATAGAACTAGCCAGTCTCCCATAAAGCTGGGCATCTGATTCGGTAGCGCCAATTTGACGCAGTACCACCTGGCTATGTGTCCATGATAATTCAAAAGCGCGGTCGCGTAAATGTTTATCCTGGTATTTATCAATAAGTGTCTGGTTTGCCTCGCGCGTTGACGCGATACCCGTTACGATATCAATTGTTGCAGTTTCGCCCGGAAGGATGGATACCCGATATTGAATGGAAACAATCGGGTCCAGAACAGAACCTTGTGAGCCTGATAAAGCTTCTTGTCTGTCAAGCGATGCGGGATTAACAAGCGTATTACCCCGTCCGATAAACTTATTGCGATCAGTTTCGTATGAAATTGAATTTGTTCCGGTGCCGTTAATTTTGGCGAGGTGGAACATCCAGGGCGGCTGTTCATCTTTGGAGCGCGCACGTCTTGAACAGATAATCGCATTCTGATGTTCATTGATCTCCGTTTGAATAAACAGATTACTGAATGCCGGATGTGAATTATCGGCAGCGGGCATGGCCATTACCACTTCACCATAACTGGTTAGTTCCAGGTTTCGTTTTGTTTTGGAATGGTTGATGAAATGAATGCGTCTTACCTCCACATCATCTTCCGGTGAAACAATGACTTCAGTATACGTCTCAATTTTATGATCGCGTCTGCGGTACTCAACTCGCCCTTGGGAAAACACGGCTTCGTAATGATCGGCTTTTTTAAGTGTGGGGTGGTGCGTGTTCGACCAAAGCTCATTTGAGTCGAGATCGCGAACGTAACAAAATGTTCCCCAGTTATCAGCAGTTGTATCTTCTCTCCAGCGGGTGAGCGCAATATCTTTCCAGCGACTGTACCCGCCACCGGAGTTGGTGAGCATAACGTGATACCTTCCGTTCGAGAGCAATTGAACTTCAGGAATTGGTGTTTCAGCGGTATTAATCACACGGATATCAGACACTGTTGCTACAGGTGAAGGATTTTTTTCTTCCGATGATCCGGAATAGTACCCGATCGTTTTAGGAACCTGCTCTTGTAATAATAAGAGTGCAGTCTGGAATTGCGGATCGGCCTCAAATCTTTTCTGCATGGGCTGGTTCAACAATAAATATGCAAGTGATAATAAGCTCATGCCCTGATGGTGCGCCATGAAAGTCTGGATCACTGCATGTGATTGCCCGCGCGACAACCGGATAGGAGTGAAGTCCACTGCTTCATAAAAACCATACCGCCCTTCAAAGCCTTTTGATTTCATGCGCTGCAAATTTTCATAAGCTGCGTGCGGGTCCACCATCAAAGCCATCACTGTCGCGTATGGTGCAATTACCAGGTCCTGACCTAAGCCTCTCTTAAAGCCAAGTCCCGGTACACCGAACGCTCTGTATTGATAGGTAAGATTACTATCGACAACATTGTAGCATGATTCTGAAATACCCCATGGAACATTTTGCTGCGCTCCGTATTCAATTTGTTTTTTCACTGTACCGATAGCCATTTCATCCAGCAGCGTGTTTTCATAATTCGGCATCACCAGCATCGGCATGAGATACTCAAACATCGATCCGCTCCAGGATAATAACACCGGAGTTTTGCCGGCAGCAGTGAGCCTTCGGCCTAACGCAAACCAGCTTTCCTGCGGCAGCTTACCTTGTGCAATGGCAACAAAGGAGCTAAGCCTTGCTTCGGAAGCAAGAAGATCATAATAACTTGCATCCAGGCGACTGTCATCTGCATTGAATCCAATTGATAAGAGCCGTTGAGCTTTATCATACAGGAAGTCATATTTCAAATCGGCAAATTCAAAAGCTTCCTGAGCCAGGTTGCGAAGAAGGTTTATTCGTTCCTGTGCTTTTGCACTTACATCTGAAAGTTGAGCTTCAAGCTGACCTAGCCATTCGCGCTCCTCAATTGTAGTGATCTCAAGATTTTCTTCTTTTTTAAGATCATGTGCCACACCAGTAAGCGAAGCAAGCGTTGGCATTTCTGTGAAAAGTGGATGCGTGATGAATTTTTCGGGTAAGCTTGCTGAGCTCCAGGGAACAAAGCGGGTAAGCTCTTCCAGTGCAAGATTAATTTGCGTTTCGAATGAAGCGATCCACCAGCCTGTTTCTGATTTTTCATCAGCCTGAAAGGAGGTCTTAATGGATGTATATTGATCAGAGATATTTTTCAGGATCGTGTAAAAATCCTGAACCGGTATTGAAATTTTGATTGGGGAGAGAGATTTCTCCAACTCATCCATTCCGTCTTTATGTGCAATGGCAACAAAGGAGCTAAGCCTTGCTTCGGAAGCAAGAAGATCATAATAACTTGCATCCAGGCGACTGTCATCTGCATTGAATCCAATTGATAAGAGCCGTTGAGCTTTATCATACAGGAAGTCATATTTCAAATCGGCAAATTCAAAAGCTTCCTGAGCCAGGTTGCGAAGAAGGTTTATTCGTTCCTGTGCTTTTGCACTTACATCTGAAAGTTGAGCTTCAAGCTGACCTAGCCATTCGCGCTCCTCAATTGTAGTGATCTCAAGATTTTCTTCTTTTTTAAGATCATGTGCCACACCAGTAAGCGAAGCAAGCGTTGGCATTTCTGTGAAAAGTGGATGCGTGATGAATTTTTCGGGTAAGCTTGCTGAGCTCCAGGGAACAAAGCGGGTAAGCTCTTCCAGTGCAAGATTAATTTGCGTTTCGAATGAAGCGATCCACCAGCCTGTTTCTGATTTTTCATCAGCCTGAAAGGAGGTCTTAATGGATGTATATTGATCAGAGATATTTTTCAGGATCGTGTAAAAATCCTGAACCGGTATTGAAATTTTGATTGGGGAGAGAGATTTCTCCAACTCATCCATTCCGTCTTTATGTTCTGGTAATCTTGAACGGAGAACGTAAAGTGTGTCTTGCAGGCCTTTGAATATCTGCGGCCCGAGAACTTTCTGATCAATCAATCCAATAAGGCCCTGACGGAGTGTTAACAAATGGCCTGCAAAGTTTCCGCTGTCAACCGTAGAAATATATCGCGGATTTAACGTCCGCAAACTTTGGGTATCATACCAGTTATAGAAATGTCCGAACTGGCGATCAAGTTTATGAAGCGTTGAAAATGTTTTTTGAGTGCGATCTAATAGGGTCGCAGGTGTTATATACCCGAAATCGTAAGCAGATAAATTTGCCAGCAACGACATTCCAATATTTGTGGGAGAAGTGCGGTGCGCAATAACCGGGATCGGGTACTGTTGTAAGTTATCGGGTGGAAGCCAGTTATCGCCTTCGTTAACAAAAACTTCGAAGAATGACCATGTTTTTCGTGACAGCTCCCGGAGATATACTTTCTGATCTTCTGATAAAACAGTTTTTTTAGAAACAACCGGTTTGTTCAGCCGGTAAACAATAACGGGAGATAACAGCCAGAGTACTAAAAATGGCGCAGCAATAAACAGTCTTAAAGTTAATCCAAAGGCATCACCCAAGTATAAAAATGCTGCAATGCTCAACAGCGGAGCTATCCACATAGTACGGTAAACTGACACTGCCGATTCATCTTTTTTCTGAACAAGGTTGGATGGGTTCCATTCAAGCAGTCGTTTACGACTGATATACATTCGCCACAGTGTTCTTACAATTGCATCCATACTGAGGTAAGCTTCATACGGAAGGCAGATCAATGTGAATAAAGCTTGCTTCAGGCTCTTGTTTGTAACGCCAAGCGTATTGCTTAAGTGCTGATCAAAGGCAATTTCTTTGGGTTTTTGAGATGCACTCCATAATGAACTGATAATGGGTGGAACGAAGAGAATGGCAAGAATAGCAAACGTCCAGAAGATGGGTGCCGGAAGAATTATCCAGACTGCCAATAGCAGGAGCAGCTGTGCAATGGGAACAATACTTCTTCTCAGGTTATCAAATATTTTCCAGCGTGAAAGTGCAGAGATGGAATTTTTACGATACTTCTTTTGCCCATCAGGAGCAATCGGCAGAAACCATGTTCCAATTTGCCAGTCACCGCGAATCCATCGGTGCCTGCGCATTACATCTACGCTATAGTGTGATGGATATTCTTCATATAACTGCACATCACTTGCAAACGCGCAGCGCGTGTAAGAACCCTCCAGTAAGTCGTGGCTGAGAATCCTGTTTTCAGGAAACCGGTTGTTCAGCGCTTTATCAAATGTATCGATGTCATAAATGCCTTTCCCGATAAATGAGCCTTCCTTAAAAACATCCTGGTATACATCGGAGGTTACGCGTGTGTACGGATCGATGCCCGAATCGTTTTCATGAAGCTTCGAATAGCCGGTTCTCGTTGCGCCTTGTAAGCTGATCGCAATTCGCGGCTGAATAATTCCATATCCCTCAATAACACGTTTCTTTTTTTCATCGTAAACCGGCTGGTTCATCGGGTGAGCCATTAGGCCTGCCAGTTTCCAACCCGCATCACGTGGAAGCTGTGTATCGGTATCAAGCGTTATAATGTATTTGATTGTTTCGAACAACCGCTCATCCCCAATGATCGCTGAAAAGCATTCGCGTGCTTTTCCTCTTAACAAATGATTTAACTCAGAAAGCTTTCCGCGCTTGCGCTCATATCCCATCCACACTTTGTCAACCGGGTTCCAGCGCCTTGGCCTGTGAAACAGGAAGAATCCTTCATTGTGTTCTTTACCGTAACGAAGATTTAGCTCCTCAATTTTTTTGGCTGCATGATTCACGAGCTCATGGTCTTCCGGAAGCGTTTCGGTTTGTGCATCCCGAAAATCGGTGAGCAAGGCAAAGGTCAGATTATTGTCCTTATTGGAAAGATACCGGACTTCAAGATCTTCCACCAGCTTTTCGATTTGAGCAGGGTTTGCCAGCAGCGTTGGAATAACAACCATTGTTCTGGATTCATTTGGAATACCATGCGCAAAATTCAGCCGCGGCAGAGGATTGGGCTTAACCCATAGCGTTGCCCACCAATTGGTAAGCGCAATGGCAAGCTGACTGGCCCCTAAAACAGAAAATAGCCCTAACGCAATTAACCAGCCGATGTGAATATCGTAATCGTAGGCTTCGGCCAGCAGAAAGCCGCCCAACACAAGCGTTAAGAAAGAAGCTGATATAATATAGAGCCCGGATGCTGATTTTTGGAATAGCTTTTTAAGTGACTGCCACCGATTCAGCTTCACCCCGGAGTTTTTTTCAGTAGCCGTACGACCTTTGTCAATCAGGTAATAGCCAACATGAGACCTTCTTTTATCTTCGGGCTTTTCTATAAAGCTTTTTTGGGCCAGATCAATGGCGATTTGTGCAACCGCATGTTCCGGTAAATCACTTTCCTTGGCAATTTTCTCCACTACATGCCGGTAGTGATCACGCGTGTAGAAATCCATTTTCGAGTAGACACTGTCAATATCTTTCTTGAGCGTGTGTTCAACAATGCTCATGGTCTCAACAAATTCACGCCATTCCATCTTGGCGATAAAGCGTAAACTGTTGATGCTGTTGCTTACGGAAACCTGGTTCGCTGCCTGCGTTTGATTTTCAGCAAGCACCATGGAGTTAAGTGTATCAGATGAACCGGAGAGATGTTGTTCAAGCCAGGTGATGGGCAATGAAAGTTCTGAGCCTTTCCATTGAAGCTTTCGGGCAAACTCTCCAACAAATGCATTCGTCATGGGTGGTTTTGACCGCGCCATGTCGGCAATGATCAATACAAGGTCTTTCGGATTTTTTTCTGACGTTTCAATGATTGTGTTGGCCCATTGATTTGCAAGCGCTGAATCATTCCGGTCAAGCGCAATCTGGATCGCAACACGGCTTAGGTTTTCCAGCAACGCAAGCCGGATCATGATTGGCACGGCCCAAAGTTCACCTAAAGTTAGGTAGTTGATTTTTTGATAGGCAGAGATAAAGCTGCTTAAGCTGTTAATGTCTACATGACCATCGCTGTGTGAAATGATTTCAATGGCAATATCGTAAACCCGTGGAAAGCCCTCATGTTTTCCGCTGCTGAGCCGGGGTAGGCCTTTACTGTATCCTTTTGGAAGGTACCGTTTACCGATCAGGATCTCTTCTTCAATTAAATAAAAGTTATCAAGCAGCCATTCGGCTGCTGGGCTGATGGATTTTTTTTCTTTAATATTTTGCTGCAGTAACCGGATCGTATTGAAGAGAATATCTTCATTGTCAGATAACCGTTTCAATAGTTGTTCAGGTGCCTGTTTGTAACTGATCTGATGTGTATTGGCTAATTGCTGTGCATGCTGCTCAAGTTGCTCAATGGTAAAAAGCTCCGAACGCAACGGAGGCTTTTCCTTAACATCTTCATGTGAAAAATTTTCTTTCTGAAAAATAGGTTTTAAGGGAGAGATTAATTCTTCAAACTTGGTGGTACGTACCTTCATTAATGCTGCGTGTTTAAAAATTACTAATCACCGGTGTGAGAAGTACCGGTCGGGTTTAAGCGAAGCTTATTCAAACATTTTAGCAAGCTCATCCCGAAGCGCTGGCTTATATAAAATGTGGAAATTCGAAGCGGAGGTTTTTGGAACATCCATCGCGCTGATCAGGTTAAGCTGTGTTGAGGGATAGTTAACCAGTATAAATTCCGTTTTACCCCAGCCTAATCCATCGGGAAGGTTATTATCCAGAAAGAGAAAATCAGGTTTTTGCTCCTCCAGGGTTTTCATACCGTCTTCAATGGTATGTGCCACAAAAACATCGTAGTTTTTCTTGGAAAAGAAACTCCGCATCAGCAGTCCGAAGTCTACCTCATCATCAATGATTAATACTTTCTTATTCTTCATAGCTGTGGGATTACAGCATTACTATATAAAAATCTTACCAACCGTAAAGTGTTAATAATGTCCTGTAATTAGCAGATCCATAAGCAGTTCTGAAGTGGAAGCGATTGGTAGTGGGGATTATTTTCCCCAGCGTTCCTGCAGATTACAGGGATCTTGTTTACGCACTCCCGAATCACTACTTTTAAATGATTGAAACCTGAACGATATATTCTATTAGTGGATGATGATCCGGACGAGCACCTGCTTTTTCAGGATGCCCTGAAGGAATTGCCTGACTCACCCAGGCTTATGTACGCCCGGGATGGTCAGCAGCTTATGCAGCTTTTAAATGACGATAAAACCCGGCTCCCTGCAATTATTTTTCTTGACCTGAACATGCCCCGGATGACGGGCTTTGAATGTTTGCAGGAGATCCGTAAATCATCCAGGCTCAATCAAATTCCGGTAGTGATCTTCTCAACTACTTCGCAAACCCAGGCTATTGATAAAGTATATGAGCAGGGAGCAAACTATTATATCCGCAAACCCAATACCTTTGCCATGCTGAAAGAAGTAATCGAGCGGATGCTGGAGATCGACTGGAACAATAACAACACGCAGCCCTCGAAGGAAAACTTTGTATTAAATAAATAAACGGATGAAGACAGATTTTATTCCCAATAACGAAATGGGAAATCTTATCCGTGAAAAAGACTGGAGTAAAACTCCTGTCGGGCCTATTGAAACCTGGCCTCAAAGTCTTCGCACTACCTTAAGTATTATTCTCAATTCAAGATTCCCGATGTTTTTATGGTGGGGGCCTGAGCTGACTTGTTTTTATAACGATGCCTATCGCCCGAGTTTGGGTAATGACGGAAAGCATCCGCATATTTTGGGAACTCCTGCCAAAGAAGCGTGGACAGAAATCTGGACAATCATTAAGCCATTAATTGATCAGGTACTGTCCGGTGGGGGAGCTACCTGGAGCGAAGATCAGCTTATTCCAATTTTCCGAAACGGTAAAATCGAAGATGTTTATTGGACGTTTAGCTACAGCCCGGTAATGGATGAGTCCGGAAAGGCAATGGCTGTTCTGGTAACGTGTACCGAGACTACGCAAACAGTATTAAACAAAAAGATATTTGAAGGAAATGCAAACCGGTTCAGGAACACAGTCAGGCAGGCCCCGGTTGGTATTGCTATCCTTCGTGGAAGAAATTTCAATTTTGAATCTGCCAATGAAGCTTACCTGCAGCTTGTTGACAAAACAGAACACGAAATTGTTGGTAAAGATCTGTTTGATGTTCTGCCTGAAGTAAAAGATGTTGTTGAACCACTGCTCAATAAAGTAATGGATACGGGAGTGGCATTTCATGCGCCTGATTTGTCTGTTAACATCAAACGATTTGGAAAATTTGAGAAAGGTTATTTTAACCTGATTTATCAACCGCTTGTAGAGGATTCTGTCATAACCGGTATTATCGTAGTTGCCTCTGAAGTTACGGCATTGGTTGCAGCCCGCCACGCGCTTGAGGAGCGCCAACGTCATGTTAGTAATCTGATTACCCGTTCACCTATTGCGATGACGATCTGGCGAGGACCTGAATTTGTGATTGAAGTGGCAAATGAAACCATGCTGAAAGAGCTGTGGCGGAAAAATGAAAAAGATGTTATCGGTAAAAAGGCGCTGGAGGTTTTTCCGGAGCTGAATGATCAGAAATATCCCGAGTTGCTTCGCAAGGTTATGAGAACAGGAGAGATCCATCGCGAAAACGAAGCGCTTGCATATGTTCAAGGTGATGATGGTATGAAGAAATTTTACCTGGATTTTGAATATTCACCACTGGTTGAAGCGGATGGAGAAATCTCCGGGTTAATGATTACAGTGTATAATGTTACCGAAAAAGTTGAGTCACGTCAAAAGCTGGAAGATGCCGAATCGCGCATGCGGCTTGCTGTTGAAGGAACTGATTTGTCTACCTGGGATTTAAACCTGCAAAACCGTGACATTATTCACTCACCCCGCCTGGCTGTTATTTTCGGACATG
>CAZHQP010000011.1:6416-22677 GCA_964534735.1 uncultured Roseivirgaceae bacterium | reverse complement strand
ACAGCTGCTGATGGTAAGAAAGAAGATCACGAAGCGAAGCACATCATTTTGGCGACAGGTGCGCGTTCACGCGAATTGCCGGCACTAAAAATTGATGGCAAGAAAATCATCGGCTATCGTGAAGCGATGGTGCTTCCTGAACAGCCGAAGAAAATGATTGTGGTTGGTTCAGGTGCGATCGGTGTGGAGTTTGCATATTTCTACAACACGCTCGGAACAGAAGTAACAATTGTTGAATTTATGCCGCGCATTGTTCCCGTAGAAGATGAAGAGGTTTCAAAACAACTGGAGAAGTCATTCAAAAAAGCAGGTATCACCATCCATACGAATGCTGAAGTAACAAAAGTTGATACCGCAGGCAAAGGTTGTGTAGCCACCGTTAAGACGAAAGACGGAGAAATTAAACTCGAAGCGGATATTGTTCTTTCTGCTGTGGGCGTAGCTACTAACCTCGAAGGCATCGGCCTCGAAGAAGTTGGCGTGAAAACCGACAAAGGCAAAGTTATCGTTGACGATTTCTACAAAACCAATGTTTCGGGTGTTTACGCGATTGGCGATATCGTAAAAGGTCCTGCGCTGGCACACGTTGCTTCCGCAGAAGGAATTACATGCGTTGAAGCGATTGCCGGCCTGAAGCCCCATCCGATTAACTACAACAACATCCCGGGCTGTACCTATTGCAGTCCTGAAATTGCTTCTGTTGGAATGACAGAAGAAGCTGCGAAGAAAGCAGGCTATGAAGTGAAAGTCGGCAAGTTTCCGTTTACGGCATCAGGCAAAGCAAAAGCAGCCGGTGCCCCGGATGGCTTTGTGAAAGTGATCTTTGATGCGAAATATGGCGAATGGTTAGGTGCACACTTCATTGGCGCCAACGTAACAGAAATGATCGCGGAAGTTGTTGTTGCCAGAAACCTGGAAACAACCGGACACGAGATCATCAAGTCAATCCACCCGCACCCAACGATGAGCGAAGCCGTAATGGAAGCAGCGGCTGCTGCGTACGGAGAGGTAATCCACCTGTAATTTCTAAGATAATAAATGTGTAAATCCCGGTCAAAAGCCGGGATTTTTTGTTTGCCTTTCTTTCTATACTTTGGGATACAAATTAGCAGGTATAAAAGCTTCAACTTCCCATATAGAAGAATCAACCCTGATCGAAGGCCTTCGTTCGAAAGACAAATCATCTTTTGAATACCTCTACGATCATTATTCGGCAGCGTTATATGGGGCCATCTACCGCATCATCCGAAAAGAAGAAATAGCGGAGGAAGTTTTGCAGGATGTATTCCTTAAGATCTGGGATAAGATCGAAAGCTACGATGCGGCAAAAGGCCGTCTTTTTACCTGGATGCTCAATTTGGCTAAAAATCAGGCCATCGATAAAACCCGCTCAAAAGAAATAAGTCGTGAAAATAAAACCGGCAGCCTCGACAATTTCGTAAGTGGTGTCAGGAGCGGGGAATTCGTTGAACAGCGTATCGAGGCGATTGGCGTGAAAGATATTCTGACAGGTTTACCTCCGGATCAGAAATTTATTGTCGAACACTTATACTTTAAAGGCTATTCGCAGTCAGAAGTGGCGGAAGAATTTAATATTCCATTGGGTACGGTAAAAACGCGCCTGCGGTTGGCTATGAAACAATTACGATCAGTTATTAAGCTTTGAACATAGAAGAATACATATCGTCCGGAGTACTTGAGGCTTATGCACTCGGGGATCTTTCTGCCGCTGAACGGTCAGCGGTTGAGCGGAACCTTGCGCAATATCCTGAGCTGCGGAAAGAGCTTGCACTGATTGAAGAAACTCAGGAAGAGCTTTTGATGAAGAATGCAATTCAGCCGCGTACTTCCATAAAAGCAGAGTTGTTAAACAAGCTTGACTTCAAAAATCCGGAAGGCAAAGTTGTTTCGATAGCATCAACAGCCTGGAAGTATGCGACAGCGGCATCCATCGTGCTTGCGCTGATCACGTCTTACATGGCGTATGAATATTATGGACGCTGGAAAGCGAGCGAAGATAACCTGACAACGCTTATTGCACAGAACCGCCAGATGGCGCAGGATTACAATACTGTTAATCAACGTTTGGATAAAATTGAATCCGATCTGCGCGTAACAGATAACCCAAGCTTTACCCGCGTGGTGATGAAACATCCGGATCCGAAAGCCAACGCCTCAATGGCCTATGTTTACTGGAATGAGCAAACCAAAGAAGTTTACCTGAGCATTCAGGATATGAAGCAACTCGCGCAGGAAAATCAATACCAGCTCTGGGCTATGATTGATGGGAAACCCGTGGATGCCGGAGTCTTCGACATTGATACGAATGGTCTCATTCGTATGAAAGATATGACTGGCGCAGGCGCATTTGCAGTTACCATTGAGCCGCGCGGAGGCCGCCCGACACCTTCTCTGGATAAGATACAGATTATCGGAAGTGTCGTTAAAGGCTGATTTTTCAACCCCTAAATCCGCATTTTAAGCAGTTTATGGCTATTTGACCGAAATAAATGGCTGTTTAAATAACTTTTAAGCCGTTATTGAAGTTATACTTTAACACCTGACCGTAAACCGTATGAGAAAGACGTTATCGGCACAAGCCTACTTTATCCGCGCAAAAGTATTTGCGTACCTGATGGCTCTTTCAGGATTGATGTACCTGTTTTTTAATGTTTTCAGCCTGATTGGCATTGAATAGATATGAAAGATAACATGCCAGTTCGTGGATATTTCAAACGGGCCAAAGTGTTCGGATATGTGTTGCTGGCCATTGCAGTATCTATTATTTCATATTTTTCTTACAATTATTTTACAGAATAACGGCTATATTCTGCGGCTTATCGAATTCAGGCAATTCTGAATACAATTTTTAACCGGCAATAAAGTTTATATAACAACCAATATCTTTGTGCTATGCTGAGATTTCCCCTGATCATCCTGCTGGTGCTGTGTGCTACTCCTTCGTTTGCGCAATCCAAAAAGAAGCGCAATACTAAGAAGACCGAAAGTACGCAGCAGCAATCAAGCTCATTGAGCCCATATTTTCCTTCGAAAGATTACGAACCTGAAAAGAAGGGAAAAACTAAAAGCAAATCCCGCAAGGTTACCTACAATGCCATGGAGGAACATGAAGACCGCATGCGGGCAGTGGTGAAAGCAAACAATAAGGCTGAAAAGGAAATGCTCAAGCCTCAGTATTCCGATCCTTCCTACTTTGGTCATAAGCGCAAACCTAAAAAGCACAAGCCCGGGAAAATGAAGTTCTGCAAAGAATGTGAGATCCGGCACTGATTACAATTATCAATTGTCAACTAATAATTGATGATTGAAGATTGTTACCTTACATCGGTGAACCTTGCTTCTTACATTGAGCATACTAATTTAAGCCCAACACTTTCGATCAGTGATATTGATGCGCTGGTGGACGATGCCCGTGCGCATAAGCTGCTAGGTGTTTGTGTTCCACCCTTCTGGGTAAAGCGTGCGAAGCGCGAAATAGCAAAAGACAATATTGTTTTAGTTACTGTGGCCGGATTTCCCTTAGGCTACAGCATGACCGAAACCAAGCTGGATGAGATCAAACGCGCTATCGATAATGGTGCCGATGAGGTGGATGTTGTCTGGAATATTACTTCATTCAAAACCGGTATTCCCTGGACGAAGATCGAGCTCGCGAAGTGCAGCAAGCTTACTCACGATCATCAAAAGTTGCTCAAAGTTATTATTGAAACTGCCTATCTTTCAGATCAGGAAATTGTGGAAGCGTGCAAGCTGTGTGCAGATGCCGGTGCAGATTTTGTAAAAACTTCTACCGGGTTCGCGCCTGCCGGAGCTAAGGCTGAGCACATTAAACTGATGCGAAGCGTGCTTCCTGCAGAAGTTGGAATTAAAGCATCCGGAGGAATTAAAACGCGTGAGCAGGCTATTGATTTAATTAACGCAGGTGCGGATCGAATAGGAACTTCTTCCGGTGTAAAGCTGGTATCTCAGCAGAACGATTTAAAAAATTCAACCAACACATATTAATTTGCCACATGAGCAATACTGTAACAAACATTTTCCCGGAAGCCACCGCAATCCCTGACGCGTACAAACTGGATACTTATATTGAGCAACGCGAATACCTCATCGATGGTGAATTAGTGAGCTGGGCTGGTGAGCTTGCCCCGGTTATGAGTCCGGTGTTTGTAAAGGAATCATCCGGCTATAAACAGAAAATTATCGGAAGCACCCCGTTGTTGAACGCAACAGAAGCGATGAAAGCGCTGGATGCTGCTGTGAATGCGCACGATTTGGGTAAAGGGGAGTGGCCGATGATGTCGGTTGCAGACCGGATTGCGCATGTGGAAACGTTCCTGGCAAAGATGCGCGAGAAGCGCGCTGAAGTGGTTAAGCTGTTGATGTGGGAGATTGGCAAGCCGCTTAAAGATTCTGAAAAAGAGTTTGATCGTACATGCGATTACATTGTTGATACCATCAAGGCATTGAAAGAAACTGATCGCGGCTCAGCCAAGATTGTAGAGGACCAGGGTTTTATGGCGCAAATCAGGCGTGTGCCATTAGGAGTCGCCTTGTGTATGGGCCCTTATAATTATCCGTTGAACGAGACTTTTACAACGCTGCTTCCGGCTTTAATCATGGGAAATGCGGTGGTGTTTAAGCCTGCGAAGTATGGCGTATTATTAATCCGTCCATTACTCGAAGCTTTTCGTGACAGCTTTCCGAAGGGCGTTATCAATATTATTTACGGGAAAGGAAGAGAGACTGTCGGCTCATTGATGGAAAGCGGTAGGCTGGATGTATTTGCATTCATCGGGACCAACAAAGGCGCAAATGATCTGAAAAAGCTTCATCCGAAACCACACCGCTTAAAGGCTATCCTTGGGCTTGATGCTAAAAACCCTGCGATTGTTTTACCGGATGCTGATCTGAGTAATGCAGTAAGTGAATGCATTACAGGATCGTTGTCGTTTAATGGTCAGCGGTGCACCGCATTGAAAATTCTCTATGTACACAGAAGCATTGTGGATGAGTTTATCAAACGGTTTAATGAAGCGGTAAAAAAATTAAAGTGCGGTATGCCGTGGGATGCAGGTGTAAGTATTACTCCGCTGCCTGAACCCGGTAAAACAGCTTATTTGAAGGAGCTTGTTGCTGATGCCGAAAAGTTCGGTGCGAAAGTGATGAATGAGCATGGCGGTGAAGTGAACGAGACATTTTTCTACCCGGCTGTACTGTATCCGGTAAATGATAAGATGCGGGTATATTATGAAGAGCAGTTCGGTCCGGTGGTTCCGATTGTTCCGTATGATGATGTGGAGGAGCCGATCCACTATGTGATCAATTCCAACTTCGGGCAGCAGGTTAGCATCTTCGGCAACGATTCAAAAACAATTGCAAAGCTGATTGACATGTTCTCAAACCAGGTTGGTCGGATAAATTTGAATGCACAAAGCCAGCGCGGTCCGGATTCATTCCCGTTTAATGGTCGTAAAGATTCTGCGGAAGGAACGTTGTCAGTACAGGATGCACTTCGGGTATTTTCGATCCGGACTTTGGTTGCAACAAAGACAACTGACATCAACAAACAGCTCATCAGTACGATTATTAAAAACCGTGAGTCGTTGTTTTTGAGCACCGAGTATTTGATCTAAATGAAGCGTCTAATCATTATTGTTACCGGCAAAGTGCAAGGTGTTTTCTTTCGCGCGTCAGCAAAGGAAGTCGCTGAACAATTGAATATTAAAGGCTTTGCACAAAATCAACCCGATGGAAGTGTGCGGATCGAAGCAGAAGGTGACGAAGAGAATTTAAATCAGTTTGTTGAATGGTGTAAGCAGGGTCCACCCCGTGCAGAAGTAAAGAATGTTCAAATCACTGAAGAGGAGTTGAATAATTTTACACGATTTGAAATTAAACGTTAGCTACTCCTCACCGACAAAAGCGTTCAGTGCAGGAACAGCCTTGTTATTAAAATCAAACAGCGCCTGATTCTCCCAGGATGAACCGTCCGTTGCAGTGCTGCCTTTAAAGGCAATCCATTCAGCACCCCAATAGCAAAATCCTCCTCCCTGAGGAGCCTCATTCATGATCGATTTAAGCTTCAGGAGGAATTTTTGCTGCCCCTCTTCGGTGGCGGCATATGCCGGAAGAATCTGGTTATTACTGCCAATAATGTTATTGGTGAAGTCATTGTATCCAAAAGAAAAAGGGTAGGCAGTTTCGGCAATGACAATTTCTTTGGCATGCGTTGCGCCCAGGGAATTAATGCTTGATTTCAGCACACCAAGATCCTTTCCGTGCCAGATCGGATAGTAAGACAAGCCAATCATGTCGTAATCAACATTGTTGGTGCTTAACTGCTGATAAAACCAGGGTGCGATATCAAAGCCGGCAATGTGAACCATAATTTTTGTATCCGGAGAAACCTCACGTACAGCCTGAGATCCTTTTTTCAATAACGTAATGAAGTCAGGCAAATGTTCAGAATCAGTTTTACCCTCAGGCCAGAGGAAGCCGCCATTGACCTCGTTGCCGATCTGAATGATATCCGGATTGAGCAGAGCGGTTACTTTTTTTGTGTATTTATAAACACTATCAGTCAGTACAGTAATCGAAGAAACATCCTCCCATGCTTGAGGCTTTGCCTGGTGGCCGGGATCAGCCCATGTGTCGGAATAATGAACTGTTATCCAGACGTTAAACCCCTTTGCTTTAACACGATCAGAAAATGTTTTTACCTCAGCCAGGGAAGAATGCGATTTTACGGGTGTATGCCATAACCGGATGCGGATGGTATTAACTCCATTGCTTTTTAATATATCCAGCATGGCCGACTCAGTGCCAGCTTCATTATAAAATTTGGCGCCAGCGGATTCAATTTCTGGCAAAAAAGAGATGTCAGTCCCCCTGATCATATCTTTAAAAACCGGATCGGGATCAGGAGTGTTTTTTGGCTCATCCTCACTACCGCAACAGACCACCAAGAAAAGCAACACAATAAAAACAGAGATTCTCATACCTGAAGGTAGCTACTTTATGCTAAATTCTTTTTGAGAATGCCTTTTTGCGGATGGATCTTTAATTCAAAGAATTGGGTAACGAACGCATTCAGGCGATTGCCGATGAATTGCGCTTCATCTTCTTTGGGGTAAAAAACGGTTAGCTCCAGAATACCCCAGATAAAGTTTTTATGCTGACAAAGCTCACGTGACCAGTTCTTGAACTCAATTTCCCATTCCTCAGAATATTTCTCAAACGGGTCGCGGCCGTCAAAGCCAAACTCAAGCTGGTTATCGTGATAATTCCGGAACCGGAAGATACCCATCAGGTTCAGGTAAAGCTCGTTCAGTTTACTGAAGTCGTTGGACTGATGCTGTTCGATGCGCTGAACGGTCTCGTCAACTAACCCCAACGAGTTATACTGAAGCATATACTGCACCTTCACGAAGTCAGCGAGGTATTCCAGCAAGGCGGGTTGTTGGGAAAGCTGTGCCTGTTCAAGCACATAATTCTTGTCGAGCGGAAAAAATTTTCGGATCACGCCTGCAAAAAGGTTTTGCAAAGATAGCAAAAATAGTCCACAGTAGACGGTTGGACGGTCGACTGTGGACTATTTAAAATGCATTCGCGTTCCCTATTTATTTTGAGACGATCTTTGGAGACTATCTAATTCTGCCTGCATATTTTTAGTTAGCCTCTCCTGTTACCTGTTACTTTCTAATTCTTGCTCGGCTTTTTTACGGAGCTTATCGGCCGTCAGCTTTTTGACAAATGCATAGATGAGAAGCAACGCAATGAAAAAAATCAAGCCAATAACGTATTTCTTTTTCATGGTCGAAGAAATCAAAAAGCTTCCGCGTTCGCCTTATTCAGGTATGATTCAAATTCCATCGGAGCATCACCTCCATCCAGCAGGCAGCCTTCCGGTACAGGCGGATAGATCTCTTCGTAGGTCTTCACCATGTTCATGAATACCCTGCGGTAAACATGGCCACGGTTAATCTGTTCAGGCTTCTCAAGTCCGGCACAGGATAAAAGCTCGACAAAGCTGCCCACTGTATTCTTGTGATAGCTCGCGACACGCTCTTTCTTGTCATCGATCACAAGCCCTTTCATAAAATATGGATCCTGTGTTGCTACCCCGGTAGGGCAGGTGTTCTTATTACATTCCAACGCCTGAATGCAGCCCAGTGCGAGCATCATTGCCCGGGCACTGTTACAAAAGTCTGCACCGAGCGCCATCGCACGAACAATGTTAAAACCGGTGAGAATTTTACCGGAGCAATCAATCTTAATGTGCTCACGAATTCCGAAGCCGCGTAACGAATCATCGACAAAAGCAATCGCATCCAGCAACGGCATTCCAACCGAGTTCGAAAATTCAGGAGGCGCTGCACCGGTTCCACCTTCACCACCGTCAACGGTAATAAAATCCGGATAGGTATTCAGTTGAACCATGGCTTTACAGATTGCCAGAAACTCGCTCTTCTTACCGATGCAAAGCTTGAATCCGATTGGCTTTCCGCCAGACAAGTCACGCAGTTGTTTTACAAATTGAATCAGTCCGATGGGAGAGTTAAACGCGCTGTGGTACGGAGGTGAGAACACGGTCGTACCGGCCTGCACTCCCCGAATCGCAGCAATCTCCGGTGTGTTTTTCTTGGCCGGTAAAATTCCGCCATGTCCCGGCTTTGCGCCTTGCGATAATTTAATCTCTATCATTTTGACTTCCGGGCGTGTTGCATTTTTTTGAAATGCTTCCGGAGAGAAATTTCCATTCGTATCACGCGCACCGAAATAACCTGTGCCTACCTGCCAGATCAGATCGCCCCCATGCTTTAAATGATACGGACTGATTCCACCTTCACCGGTGTTGTGTGCGAAGCCACCAATCTTGGCGCCCAAGTTTAACGACTCAACTGCATTCGGACTGAGTGACCCAAAGCTCATGGCTGAGACATTCAGCACACTGGCATTATACGGTTGCCTGCAATCTTTATTGCCCACGCGTACGCGCGGATGATGATCGAGCTTGTTATGATCCTGTGGATTAATAGAATGTGTCATCCACTCATATCCTTCAGCATAAACATTTAGCTGAGTTCCAAATGGAATAGTATCAACCTGCTTTTTAGCGCGCTGATAAATAACCGAACGTTCATTTCGGTTTAACGGAGTTCCATCGGTATCAGACTCAACAAAGTATTGCTGAATTTTAGGACGCATATCTTCAAATACATATCGCAACCTGCCAAGTAATGGAAAGTTTCTCCGGATGGCTTGCCTGTCCTGGGCCATATCGGCAAAGCCCATGTACATGAGTGGACCAACCAGAACAAAGGCAAATAAAGCATCGATCCAGTAATAGGCCCAAAGGGCAATCAATGCGGTCACGACTATGCAACTAATGACAAAAATCTTTCTCATAGAGGCTGGGTTGGATTGAACAAGGTAAGCCTGTCATTGGAAAACACCAAGAACGGAGTTACTTTTCATACGCTAACCCACAGAAATATGGTCAAAAAGATATTGATTGGCCTTCTGGCCATTGTGCTGCTGATGCAAGTCATGCAGCCAACCAAAAATCAGTCGGATTCACTTTCTGAAAATGACATTTCTAAAACCTATGTGCTGCCAGCCGGAGTGCATGCTACGCTGGTAGAGAAGTGTTACGATTGTCACAGCAATAACACAAAATACCCGTGGTACATTCATATTCAACCAATTGGCTGGTGGATGGCCTCACACATTGAGGAAGGTAAAGAGCATCTTGATTTTTCAGAGTTTAAAACCTATCCGTCAAAGAAGGCAAATCATAAGCTGGAAGAAGTGTCAGAAGAAATTGCAAAAGGCCATATGCCGATAGCGAGTTATCTTTGGATTCATCCTGAAACAAAAGTAACGGCTGAAGAACAGAAGTCGATCAATGAATGGATCGCTTCACTGGGTGTTGAAGTGAAATAATTAAGAATCTGTTAATTGTACGTAATAAACGCAGGGGCCTTTATAAACGATGAGCTGAACTTCACCCTTAAGTTACTGGATACGGTGATCTTAAACTTCGAAAGGTCTTCCGGCACACGTGGAAAGTAAAACATTCGCAACTCAACGGTACCAAAAATTAGATTTTCGTTTCTGGTTCTTAACCCGCCACCAATTCCAAAATAGGGTTTTTGCTTAATCAACACTTCGCCCTTTGGGGCGATCATCGCCATGTCGGTAAATGCAAAAGGTGCGAAGTGAAAGCCAAAAAGCGTTGGCTTGATGTAAACTACCGTTTCAATGTTTAATCCCAGCCGTTGCGTGCCGAGCGTGCTGTCGCTTCGAAAGCGCTCAATTCCAAAATCATTATCAATACGCAGGGGCAATGAAATGTTTTGATTAAAAATGCTTGTATAGTTTACGCCTACTGCCTGACGGATCTTCAATCCTTTCCAGAGCATGAGCCGGCTGAACATGCTGGCAGAAGCGAGCGCTACTACATCCTGCAGCTCTTTTTGGTATTTAAATCCTCCGGCACGCAATGAGTATTGTACGAAGTCGCCACTTTTATAAAAGATAGAGCGTTCAACTTCAGCGCCAACGTAAGGTCGTATAAAATTGATCTGTTTGGTTTGTCCGGCAAGAACAGATATCCGGGTACCGTATGGAACGTCTTCCGTTCGGCCAAATCCGTACACGTATTTCGTCCGATAAAAGTTTTGATTGTAAAATGTAAACTCCCCCAGAACATACTGTTGATTGTTATAGATAATGCTCATTTGTTCATTGCTTTGAGCCGGTCGGTTAGCAAAGCTTTGTCCGAATGTACGGATGCCTACAAAATAACGGTTTCGGTTTTCGACATGATTTTTGATACCGATGTTATATCCGACCCACAAATCTTTTACGAAATAGGTATACTTCCTGAATGCGGTATCAGCCACACCGAAAACATTTACCGACCAGTTTCGACTGAGCTCTACACCACCGGCCCATCGGGTATAAGGCGATACCAGCGGCCTGTCAAGCTTCAGGTAAAGCCCGCTTTCATTTTCCAAACCATAGCTCACACCGGTGTTAAGCTGTGTGTAAGAAACGGTTCCATTAATAAAGGTTCCGGCAATGCTGTTTTTACTGTATAGAAACTGATGGCCAAACTTTGGATCACGATCAATGTCAATTACGCTCCGGTATTCCGTGCGCTGGCCCCAGCCTGCCAGGTTCGCATCGTACACCCGGTACTGAATACTTGTTTTTGATTTGGCTGAAAGACTACCCCCGATACTGAATACATCCCGCGTGTAAACAATAACATCTACCATTTCACGATTGCCCCGCACAGGTTTTACCGCTATCCGCGCATCGAGAATGAAAGGCAGATCACGCAGGTAACGTTCATTATCGGCAAGCTTGTACGGATCCAGTGGCCGGTTTGCCCGAAAGAATAAATTGTTCCGGATGACTTTTTCTTTTGTATCGGTGTGGAGAGAGTTGGCAACCCGGGTTACGGTATTTACAACTCGGTACCGGGTGGTATCACTGATGTTGCGCTCGAAGCCAATGTGATTGATAACAATCTTACGGATGGTTTTGCCCTGGTACTGCTTAAAGCCTGATTCTGATTTCTGATCGACAATTGTATCACCCGGGTTTTGCTTCACCAGTTTCATCACCCGGTTAGAAACCTTCTTGGTGAGCCTGGTTTTAGGCTTGGCAGTTTGATCCGGCTTTTGTTTTGGTTTAACTTTTTGCGCATACGCGGTAGTGTACCCGAATGTGAGCAAGCATATCACTAAAATTATCCCCCGGTAATGCATCGGCACAGTACGCTCAAAGTAACGCGCAGTAAGAACGTTATTTCTTTCTGCATGGTCAACAACGCCCAGGCAGGCAAGAAATTATCGTGCCGTCCTTCGACTGGCTCAGAATGGCACGTGGAATTATCTCGCTGAACCGCTGCTAATGATCGGTGCGTAGAAAACTGCGTTGGTAAAAAGCTTGTTCGTACCCAGCCAGAATGCGCGGAAGCAAAGGTTATCCGTAAAGCCAATGATCCGGCCCTGACCTATGGCAGATACGCCAGCGACCGTTGTGTTTTTGAGCTGCGTATAATTCTGTTTGGAAATGTAGCCGCTGATCAATGGAGTGCTGCCAAACGTTAATGGGTTTGCATACGGGTTCTTCGATTTCTCCATGAAGATGTTATTCGATTTGAAGATCGGCAACTTTTCATTTTCATAACCATACAGCAAAGGATGAGTAAGATCACCTGTGGCTTCAAAGATGGCCCCCGGAGATTCCTGTGCTCCGCGATATTCATCGAGCAGTGCATACGGTCGTGGTGCCTGTTTATCTTTTGAGTCATCACTTTTAAATTCAAACTTGCCGAGACCGGCACCGGTTAGCCATTGCAACGCATTTTCAAAGCCAATAATCACTCCACCGTTTTGTACCCAGGTTTTTAATTTTTCCTTGCCTGACTCATTGATCACACTGTAAGACCCTGCCGGAAAAATAATCGTATTGTATTTTGTAAGATTCGTTCTGTTTACTGCATCTGACGGAAGCATGGTAACCGGGATCTGCATCCGCTGATCGAGCAAGTGCCAGAGCTCGCCTGCATCGTTCGAGCTTACGCCATCGCCTATGAGCATAGCAATCTCAGGTTTGCGAACAACCGCAAACGATCCGCTTCCTAAACTCACACCCCGGTAATCAAGCCCGGTATTGAACGCGTACACATCAATTCCATCGTTATTGATAATCTGCTGAATGATATACGTAATAGACTCTTCGCTTTGTTCCTGGCCCGCAACCGGGATAACAATAGAGCCGCGTTCGAATTTTTTGCCATTCGCATGAAAGAAGGGCTCAGTCGCAACTTTAATGCGAATATTGTGTTGCAACAGCCTGTTAACGGCACGATGAACGTAATAACCCGCAGGCTCTAATACGTATGCATATTCCGATTCTCCACCAATAAGCCTGGCAGCAGGGATTTTAAATTCAGTAACCGCAGTGCCAGAAGGAACGACTTTTAACTCTTCATATTCAACACCAAAAGCAAGCGGCAAAGTCCACGTTGAAATATCGTAAAACAAGCTGTCCTTGAATTGCGTTCGTTTTTCAAACATGCTTTTGATAAGGGTGTATTGCGGTTGATTTAGTGATACTGCGTATGTGTAAGGATATTTTTTTCCATGGATTGATTGATTATCAATTTTCTGAACCGTGACTGCCTGACGCGCAATAACTTCTGCAAGCATGGCAGGCCTCATTGCATCATTGGATCCAAACACAATTGCCTTAACCGGATCTTTGGCTGCATTGCTTATCGCAGTTTTGAAAAAATCCTGCTGATGCGTCAGCAACTCAATTCGCAATGCATTCACGGCAGCAAGTGTGCTCATGGCCGTTGTAAACTGGTTGCGGATGGTGAAGGGAAAACGCAGCACGCCATTTACACTTTCCTGCGCATGGCCGCGCGAGCTGGCTTGTTCAAATAAAATTCCGATTGCGCCTTGCACATCCGGAAAGGTTGAACCCTTTCCATAATAAAAATCATCATATCCTTCCTGTGTATAATAGAGTGAACCGATTGCATCCAGTGCCTTAGCATGGTATGTGCCCATCTTCCGCGTAAGCTCCTGATTTCTTTCCGGTGTTAAAGGATGAACACGTGCTGGTACGCCCGGCTGAAAGAAGAACGTTGCGTTGGTTCCCATCTCATGATGATCGGTAAGCACGTTTGGTTTCCACGCATGAAATTTTTTTACCCGCCCTTGCGACTCAGGCTGTTGGGCAACGAGCCAATCACGATTCAAATCAAACCAGTAATGATTGGTTCTTCCGCCCGGCCAGGCTTCATTGTGTTCCATGTCGGCCGGATCGGTTGAGATCACGTTGCTTCTGCGGGAGTTAACCCAACTGCTGAACCGCTGAAGTCCGTCAGGATTAAAGCTGGGGTCTAATAAGATGACAGTATTATTTAAATAGTTCTCAATCTGTTTCCCTTGCGCGGCAGCGAGAAAGTAAGCTGAAAGTAATGCTGCATTACTTCCACTCGGTTCGTTGCCGTGAATGCTGTGGCCCATGTAAAAAACTGCGGGCATATTTTTTAAATCCACTGAGCCGGCTGCCGGATCAGTAAGCTTCAGGTGCTGGGTGCGGATTGGTTCTAAATTCTTATGATTAGCGGGCGAAGTAATTGTAAGCAGTAACAAGGGGCGAGCTTCATGCGAGTAGCCGATTACTTCCAGGGAAATGCGGTCGGAAGCTTTATCGAGTGCATACATATATTGAACGAGCCGGTCATGGGTAACGTGCCATTCCCCAACCTCATGGCCGATGACTGATTTTGGAGTCGGAATTGAAGGATCATAGGTGACGCTGTCGGGCAGGTAGTAGGAAAGATCTACCTGTGCCAGAACAGGGCTGATTATGCAAAGAAAAGCGATCAGTAAAAGAGCCTGTTTTTTCATGAAAAATATTTTTTCGTAAGGATAATGATAAAATAAAGCAGTATAAATCAGATGCTTATAGCCTTTTCCATAAGTGGCGTATGAAGCGTGTTAAATCAATGTAAACAATTTGTGGGCAGATTTAAAGCTGCTGTAAACTGGAATTATAGGCAAAGGTTTAGCTTTGTATACACGATCAAAAACAACCAAAACCCAAGCAAAATATGAGGAGAATTTTACTAGTAACAGCCGTTGTGCTGCTGGCCGTTGGTGCGGCTATGGCACAAGGGGTGACCACCGCTTCCATGACCGGAATAGTCAGGGATTCTAAGGGTGAAACAATTCCCGGAGCCAGCGTTATCGCAACCCATACACCATCCGGAACAACCTATGGAGTTGCGTCCCGTGCAGATGGTTATTACAACCTTTTGGGTATGCGGGTAGGTGGGCCTTACACTGTTAAGGTCACATTTATCGGATATAAAGAACAGGTAGTGGAAAATATCTACCTTCAATTAGGTCAGTCTTTTGTTTCTGACTTTGTATTGATTGATGACGCTACGGAGTTAACAGAGGTTGTGGTTACCGGTGCAGTCGACCCAACCCTTAACTCTAACAAAATGGGGACTTCAACAAACTTTGGGGTAGCCCAAATTCAGAATTTACCTTCTATTGGTCGTGACTTCCGTGATATCTCGCGCCTTACACCACAAGCGGGCGGATCAGCATTCTCTTTTGGCGGACGTGCAGCGATCTATAACAACCTTTCTATTGACGGTGCTACAGCGAACAACGTGTTCGGATTAAGTCCTTTACCTGCTGGTCAGTCTAACACCACTCCATTTAGTATGGATGCGATCCAGGAGATAACAGTTTCGCTTTCTCCGTATGATGTCCGCCAGGGTAATTTTACCGGAGCAGGTATCAGCGCGATTACGCGAAGCGGTACAAATGAATTCAGCGGATCGGCCTATTATTTCTTCAGAAATGAGAGCCTCGCAGGCAAGAAAGTTGATGGCGTGGAGCTTCCGGTTCCGAGCTTTAAATTCCAGAACTATGGTTTCCGCATAGGCGGACCGATCATTAAAAATAAAGCTTTCTTCTTTGTTAATATGGAGATTGAAAAGCGTACCGATCCGTTCTATACGAACCCGGTTCGCGCAAACCGTGGTCAGTCGATCACAGGTGCTACCCAGGGAACGGATGATCGTGATCCTGAAACAGGTCTTCTCGAGTTGCGTGATTTCTTAATCAACACAGTGGGTTATGACCCGGGTGTTTACAAAAACTTTAACCGCGAAACATACAGCACGCGTTATGTAGCAAGATTTGACTACAACATTAATCAGAATAACAAGTTTACCATCCGCGGTAACATTACCAATGCGTACCAGGATCAGCCACCGAGCACTTCGGCCGGATTCGGACCTTCACTTCCGGGCGGTCGTGGAAATACCAACAACGTATTGTCGTTCTCATCATCTTATTACCGGATCAACAATAACAACTATTCAGTAACTGCTGAATTAAACTCAACGCTGGGCGGTGGAAAATTCACCAACACATTGGTAGCGGGCTATACAGCATTCCGTGACTTCCGCGAAAATGCAGGCGGGGTTGCAGTACCGAATTTCCCATTGGTAGATATTCTGGGACCTAACGGTCAGAACATGACTTCTTTCGGTCCTGATCCGTTCACTCCGAACAACAAGCTTGATCAGAACGTGATCCAGTTGAACGACAACTTCTCCATGTACCTCAAAAACCATACGGTTACGTTCGGTACAAATAATGAGTTGTATAGCTTCAACAACGTA
>CAZHQP010000011.1:0-6406 GCA_964534735.1 uncultured Roseivirgaceae bacterium | reverse complement strand
CAGCTTTACAACGGTATGTATCGTTATAACAGCTTGGCTGATTTCTATGCCGATGCAGATCCGGCAGGTAATCCGGCAGCAGCAGGTCCTTCTTCTTACACCGTTCAGTATGTTGCTTCGAAAGGCGGCCCTGCCGGAACAGCAGCTAAATGGTCAGCCTTGCAAATGGGCTTCTATGTGCAGGATGAATATACCGGTATCAATAATCTGAAGATCATTGGCGGGTTGAGAGTTGACGTTCCGCTGTATTTGACTGATCTTGATCAGAACAATTACCTTAATCAGCTCAACTTCAACGGTGAGCAGCTTCGCGTAGGTGGCTGGCCGGAGGTAAAACCACTTTGGTCTCCAAGAATTGGATTCAACTGGGATGTAACCGGTGATCGTTCAACGCAAGTGCGCGGAGGAACGGGTGTGTTAACAGGCCGGGTTCCGTTCGTGTGGTTATCGAATGCAGTAAATGCTAACGGACTGTATTTCGGAGAGTTTAACTCAACCAGCGTACCATTGGATAACACAGGCGATGGCTTCCCGTACAATTTCAGTACAACACCGTATCGCCCGAATCCGGAAACCCTTACTAACCCAAGTACCGGTAATCCGACATTCATCACCGATCCGAACAACATCAATTATGGTCGCCCTGCGAACGTAACAACAACTAACACCATTGCGAAGAATTTCAAATTCCCGCAGGTGTGGAGAACGAACCTTGCGGTTGACAGACAGCTTCCGTTCGGTGTTGTTGGAACTCTTGAAGCGATCTATACAAAAGATATTAACGCAGTATTTATCCGCAATGCAAACTTGTCTGATCCCGTTGGAACGCTGGCAGGTGATGGCCGCCCGTTATTTAGTCCGGCAGGATCTGCACGTCAGATCTACGGTAACGACAGAAGACTTAATGGTGACGTAGGTCAGGCACTTGTTCTGGATAATACCAAGAAAGGATATCAATGGAGCTTAACGGCACAACTGCAAAAAACCTTCAGTCGTAACTTTATGGTATCGGGTGCTTACACGTATACGGACGCGCGTGAAATTAACCCGGCAACCGGAACAACTGCCGGAAGTATTTATAGTTCACAGGCAAGTATTCTGGGTGCCAACAATCCCGGCCTATCATATGCAAATACATTGACTCCGCATCGTGTGATCATCTACGGCTCGTACCGGATGGAATACCTCGACCATTTCGCAACTACATTTGGTCTAACGTATGAAGGACGTACCGGAAATAGCTTCTCTTATACGTACAACGGAGATATTAACAGTGACGGTGTAAATGCCGATATGATATACATTCCAAAAAACCGGAATGAAATTGTATTGACTACTTCTGGCGCAACGGACACCCGCACGGTGGATGAGATCTGGACCCAGCTTGATAACTACATTAAGCAGGATAAATATCTTTCTGATCACCGTGGTGAATATGCTGCCCGTAACGGAAGCTTTACGCCATGGGTGAACAGATTGAACTTGAGCTTGCTTCAGGATTTCTATGTGAACGTAAAAGGTAAACGTCAAACTTTCCAGCTTTCAGTGAACATTGAAAATGCGCTTAACCTGGTGAACTCCGAGTGGGGACTGGTTAAGTTCGCATCGCGTTCTAGCCTGCTGCGCTTTGTTGGGTATGAGCAATCGCACACAGCCGGATCTGCTACTGCACCTGCAGGAACGATTACTACCGGCAAACCCGTGTATGCCTTTGACGTAAATGGAGATGGAACTCCATTGCGCGAGTCGTACATCCCGGATCAAACCGTTGGCGGACGCTGGCAAATGCAGATTGGCTTACGCTATATTTTTAACTAAGTCTTAATGTGATAAGAATATGAAGAATACTATAAAAATATTTATCCTGGGCATTCTGGCAGCTATGTTTGCATGCGAAGACCCCGATCTGCCAAAACCAGTGCCTGCTGCTGAAGCTTCGAAATATTATGCGAAGTTCCTGTTCGTTAACGCTACACCCGATGCGCCTGCGCTCGACCTGTACGTTAATAATAACCTGGTGGGTACTTCTTCGGTTGCTGCAGGCACTGCCCAAACAGAGTATGACTCTATTGGCATTACCTCCAATGCAGTAATTGCGAACACTAACATCCGCACAAAGGCGGCTACCGGGACCATTGGCGGGGTGCTCGGATCTAACGATTTGATCTACCGTGCGGGTAACAACAATGCCAATAACTTTACAGCCGGCAGTGGACTCTCGTATACCGTACTTGCAGTGGATTCTATTAACCGTCCGGCACCTGTTCGTACTTTTAGAATAGATCAAGCAACTGGTCTTCCTTTCGGAGATGTTACATACTACTCATCACGCGCTTCATTCACAGCTCCTAAAAAAGTTGGTGGGGGAGATACTACGATTGTGTTGACGATTGGAAGCAATAACTCGATTGACTTAATCAACGTTGTCAGGAAGTATAACAGCAATGCGCTGCCAAGCTTTATTGTTCCGATCGGTGTTGTGCCGTTGGGAAGCAGTGATGTGGGTGGTATCCGGTATTACGTGTTGCGTGATTTCTTTGCTGTATTCGCTAATGCAACGGATTCAACAACCAAAGCAGGTTTCCGCGCAGTCAACGCATCGCCAAGCACAGGTGCATTAACGGTCAGACTTAAGTTTGTGAGCGGTACAGGTTCAAACATCGCATTGAATGGTGCAGGCGCAGCGTATGCATTAAGCAATGCCGGTGGATTTACCCCGTCTGTTGGCTCGAACACACCAAGTGTTACTGCAGCAAATTTTACAGCGCAGACAATTGCACCTGCTGGTGTACCGAATGTGTACGACATTGAGGTACTGGATGCAGGTGCAAACGTAGTGGCATCAAAAACTAACGTAACCTTTGGCGGTAATGCCAACCGGGCCAGCAACTACTCAATTGTTGTGTCGGGATTAGTAGGCGGAACTGGATCCAAAGCGTTGAAAGTTATTTTAGTTGAGCACAACTAACCAATAAATGAAAGAGTTTATGAAAAAACTTAAGAATATAAAAAGTATAATGGTGCTGTGCCTGATGGCATCGATCGCGATGATGGTCAGTTGTGCGGAAGAATTTGTGTCGCCTAAACCGATTACCGGTGAAACGCTGGTAGATGTGGCTGCGGAAGACACAACCCTGCAGATATTTTCTGCGGCACTGGTTAAAACAGGAATCGCAATTTCACTTGATAACATCAGTTCCGGTCAGCATACCGTATTTGCACCAACTGACAGTGCGTTCCGTGCTTATTTTAAGGCAAGTGGTCCGGCTCCGGCTTCTCAGTTTAATACTGACCAGGGTGTAATTGATTACATCAATACTATGTCAGGCAGTTCGTTAATCCGCCTGGCTGATTTTACAACGCGCTTGCAATATCACGTGGTAAGCTCAGAAGCAAAATTTGCTGCCATTCATAATTCACAGGTATTTACCACCATCAACGCTGCGCGGCTATCGTTGTCGAAAAACGCAAATACCCTGTTTATCAATGGGAACACGGGTAATACGGGAGCGAAATCGAAAGTAGTGGATATTGATGGAGCAAATGGCGTAATCCATACCATCAATAAGTTCCTCACTGCGATCAGCACCAGTACAACAGCGGGGGCTGCCAGCGTGTTTACCAGCACGGCCTTCGGTCTTGGATTGACTGTAAACTACGCTACTCCTACGCCAACGGTTACAAATGGTGCTACGGGTGGCAGCAACTACGACCTGTTGGCACTGAGCATTAAGAAGACAGGTCTGGCTACTGTTCTGAGACCCAACGTACCGGCTGCAACCTTACCGGATTACACGATCTTCGCTCCGGATGATGCGGCTATGATAGCCTATCTGGCAAGCGTTGACATGAGTAACGGAACCGTTACGGACGAAGCTTCCGCTGTAACCTACATTAATGGTCTGGCTGCAGGCAATGCCAAGCTGACAACGTTAACCAACGTACTCAAGTATCACGTTGCTCCGGGCCGGGTATTAACGACCGATCTAACCCTTAACCAGGCAGTTACTACACTGCTTACCGGGAAAACATTTACGGTGACGCAGTTGTCGCCATCAGTGGTATTAAAAGAGTCGGCTGCTTCTGCAGGTACTGCAACGATTTCTGGTGGAGGCACCAACATATTATCAAACGCTGGAGTTTTACACAGACTGAATGCCGTGCTGAAGCCTTAACAGATAGAGTATTCCAAAATAAAAAAAGCCCTGCATCACGCAGGGCTTTTTTATGTTGATACAGATTTATTGAATTAGAATTCCACCATCTTAATCGCGGTCAGTGCAGCTTCTTCGCCTTTGTTGCCAAGCTTACCACCCGCACGATCCATAGCCTGTTGTTGATTTAATGTTGTCAGAACACCAAAGATCACCGGCTTTCGTGTTTTGATGTTTACTTCGGTGATCCCGTTAGCCACTGCCTGGCAGATGTAATCAAAATGAGGCGTGTCTCCCTGGATCACACAGCCTAAGCAGATCACTGCAGCGATATCCTTTTTCTCAGCCATCCATAATCCGCCCAGCGTGAGCTCAAAGCTGCCAGGAACCGTTTTACGGATGATGTTCGATTTCTTTACGCCATGTGCAAGAAGAGAATTGCGTGCGCCTTCATAAAGTGCTTCGGTAATTTCATCGTTCCATTCCGCCACTACGATCGCGAACTTCTTGTTCGAAAGCTTCTTCGAAGTTTTAATTTTTCCGGATGTTAATATTCCTGCCATAAATTCAATTTAACAATGTGGAAATTTAATGACCTGCCCACCGCAGGCAGGTTTGAAATTGAAATGCGCGTAAAAGAAAATGCGAATGAAACTCATCCGCACTATTTAAAATTTTTTGAACCTGTCTGCAGGCAGGTTAGTGAATTGTTAAATCACCCCGTCAACTTAAGAATTTGTTTCCAATCTGGCTTTCAGCTTCACAGCGGTTTGATATTCCTGTGAGTCAAAAAACTCGGTAATGATCTTTGAGTAAGCTTCCTTAGCCTTATCGTTCTGATTTAATTTTTCGTAAGCCAAAGCGGCTTTCATTAAATACGTTGGTGAATAGAATTTATTCGGTTCGTGATTAGCCGCCTTGTCGTAATACTTGGCTGCGTTATCAAACTCACCTTTTTCCATGTATGCATCACCAATCAGGCTGTAGGCACGGGCCTGAACCAATAGATCGTCTGCGCTGAAATCCTGTAAGTAAAGAATAGCTGCATCGTAACTGCCTTGTTTCAGGTAGCAGACTCCGGCATAGAAGTGCGCCAGGTTAGCTGCCTTGCTGTATTTATAATCGTCAATGATGTTAAGAAAACCCAAATTGTTACCGTCACCATTCAGGGCCAGGTTCAAGCTATCGGCCTCGAAATAATAAACTGCCTGGAACATTTCCGGCTGGGCTTCAGCATCCTGTGAGTTTTTGTAGTAATTAAATGCGAAATATCCGCCCACAACTAACAGAATCACCCCTACAATACTGAAAATGATCTTAGGATTACGCTCCATCCAGTTTTCAGCATTTCCAAGGCGTTCGGCCAATGCGGCAGGGTTTTCCAGCAATTCGTTCTTGTTCTCTTTTTTCTTTGCCATGACGATAAAAAATAAGTCCCGCTGAAAAGCGGGACGCAAAACTAATAATTAGCGAATTCTAAACAAAGCCCGTTGTCGCCTGAGCCGGTCGAAGGCTAATCAGTAATCAACGGATAATCAGCCTCTTGGTAAACTTCTGTAAAGGCTTCGGCAGCTTCCGGATAGGGAGACTCCTCTGCAAACTTTACGCTTTCCTCAACCTGATCGGTTACTTTCTGCTCAATGGCTTCAATATCCTTCTCGGTTGCAAATTTTCTATCCAAAAGAACCTTGCGGATAACTTCAATCGGATCGCGCTGCTTATATCCTTCCACCTCATCCTTTGTGCGGTATTTTTGAGGATCACTCATCGAGTGACCTTTGTAACGATATGTTCTGAATTCCAGCAACGTTGGCCCTTCACCTTTGCGTGCACGCTCGGCTGCGCGGGCAACTGATTTGTGAACCGCCTCAACATCCATACCATCGACAGGCTCGGATGGCATATCAAATGCTTCACCCAGGGTATACAGCTCTGTTACGTTTGATGAACGCTTAACAGAAGTACCCATTGCGTAACCATTGTTCTCAATCACAAAGATCACCGGCAGCTTCCACAGCATAGCCATGTTCAAGGCTTCGTGAAAAGCACCCTGACGAACAGCGCCATCACCCATGTAGCAAATGCACAGGTTACCGGTCTTGTTATATTTTTCAGCGAACGCCAAACCCGCGCCAAGCGGAACCTGGCCGCCCACGATTCCATGACCGCCAACAAACCCAACTTCTTTATCAAACATGTGCATCGATCCGCCGTTGCCGTTTGATACGCCCGTTGCCTTGCCGTACCTTTCA